>JBJFAF010000080.1:0-14958 GCA_051887755.1 Candidatus Coproplasma sp. | reverse complement strand
CATTGCGCTCTATGCCATACTCCTCAAGCAAAATGAGATACTCCCTGAATTCGTCCTGAGAAATCATACGCTCGGAGATAATCGCCTGAATTTCTTCATACAGTCCCTCGAATTTTTCGGGGTGGAGCTTTTTGGGTTTGCCGTAAAGATTATCACAATCTAAAATCTTAATTTCAAGCGGGGCTTTAGAGGTTATGGAAATGAGTTCCCATTCGCTTAAATACTCCAAATACTCCATAAGTTTATCTTCGGATATATCAAGCTTTTTTGAAAAATCTTCGACCGTATATTTACCCTGCTCGGTCTGAGCAAGGTATAAGGCAAAGAGGTAGACCTTGACGGCAACAGGCTCTAACTCGGGCAAATATTTACTTATAAATTTGTTTTCGACCGACGTTGCGCCTTTGCGTTTCAATTCGTCGGCTACCGAAATAAAAGCCATTGCTAAAACTCCCGCTTTATCGCTTGATTTATCACGATTAAAGAGCTATAATATTTTACAAGGCATATTATATGCTCTGCTCGTTGGTATTAAATATTATAACCGACGAAAATTGAAAAAGCAAACCATTGACACACATACTCAAGCTTAATTTTTATGCCTTAGGTATGAGTGCGGGAGATGGAGATAATGATTTTAACACCTGTTTCGTTATGGAAAGATTTTAGCGACGGAATCAATACCGAAGAAGTCAGTTGCGAAAGTCTTATGAAAGACGGAATTAAATACGAATACGTTAGCTTTTACGGTAGAAATACTCAAAAGGACAGAGTATTAATCTACGGCGTCATCGCCTCTGCGGAAAGCAGTCCTTCAAAAAACTGCGTGCTTATTTTGCAGGACGCCGATAAAGATATAGACGAAAATTTGCTTGCGTATTTCGTCAATAAAGGGTATACCGCTATGTGCGTAGATTACTGCGGCAGGCGGGAAGGAGTGCAAAAGCATACAGTATTTCCCGAGGACGTAAATTATGCGAATTGGGAGGCGTGCAAATATAATTTACTCAAAATTGAGGAGAGCGCAAAAGAGACCTGCTGGTTCGAGTGGACGGCTGTCGGCGTTTACGCAAGGCTGTTTTTAACCGAAAAATTTGCAACTGAAAGCGTAGGCTTAGTCGGTATTAACGTAGGCGGTGAAATCGTTTGGAAACTTGCCTACGCCGCAGAATTTGCCTGTGCGATTACCGTAAACGCCTGCGGTTGGAGAGCGTATAGGGGCGCAAGTAAGTTCAACGGCTCGGAACACGGTTTTAGCGAAGCTGACTATAAGTTTATTGCCGGTTTAGATTCTCAGTCCTACGCACCTTACGTCAAATGTCCCGTATTAATCCTCTGCTCAACGGGAGAGGTTAATTTCAACTACGACAGGGCTTACGACACTTTTTCACGCATAAACCCCAAATTTGCACCGTCAAGTTCTATTGCATATTCTTTGAATTGTGATATGTGTATAGACGCAAATTGCGAAAAAGATATGTTTATGTTCCTCGACAGCAACGTTAAAAAGCGCTACGTCTTTATGCCTAAGCCCGTTGACGTCAATATAGTAATGGACGAAGAGCAAAACCTTTTAGCCTGCGTCAAGTGCGACCGCTCGGGTATAGTTGAAAAGTGCGGTGCGTTTATTTCAGAGGACAGTATCGATTTTTCCACTCGAAACTGGTCGTCTGCGCCTTTGATTAATAGGGATAATCCCTATGAGTGCGAATTTGCTCTTAACGTCTACGAAAAGACTTCGTCCGTCTTTGTAATTGCGTATGCATCTTATTCGAGCGGCTTTACCGTATGGTCTAAAGTGGCGGTAAAAAAGGTAACGGGTAGATTCCGCAACAGCCGTTCGAAATCAAAGATTTTATACTCGAACAACTTCGGTCCTGAAAGCTTTACCCCTGAGAACTGTTCTGCAAATTCGGTAGGCGGAGTATTTTTGGACGGCGACGAGGCAATGCCGCACGTTATTAACCTTTGCGGGTTATACGGCGTATACTCTATATGTGGGCTTAAAACCAAAAGAATTATGTGCCCTCAGTTTATGCCTGATAAAGAGAGCATTTTAAAGTTTGATATTTGTTCCGAAGAAGATACATCGGTTACGGTCAAGTTGACTACGAAATACGCTAGAGAAGAGTACGTTGCAACCGTAAATATTATTGGCGGAGTATGGCAAAGCCAAATAATAGAGCCTAAATTGCTTAAGAATAAATCGGGAGTATCTCTTAGCGACTTTACCGAATGTGAGAGTGTTTCCGTCAATGCGGAAGGTAAATTTGCTTTGAATAATCTTATGTGGTTATAATCAATGAAAGGGTTGGGTTTTGGCTCGAAATTGTTTAAAAGAGAGTCTATAAGTTTAATTCCGATATTAATCTGTTTGACGTTTTTAATTGTAATATTGTTTTTTAACGTCACTTATAAACGGGTTTACGTTGTCGGCTCGTCTATGGAAGATACGCTGTACGGTGCGCCGAGCTCAAATCCTTCTAATCCGGGCGGAGACTTCGTCTACGTCTTTAACGCCAAGCCAGACAGAGGGGATATAGTCATAATCCGCACAAACGGTAAAACGCTTATTAAACGTGTAATCGCTCTTGGCGGCGACACTGTAGAGATTGTTGGAGGAAAGGTCATTTTAAACGGCGAGGAATTGAACGAACCTTACGTTTCTGCGGAAAATAACTCGCCGAGCTTAAATAATTTCCCTGAAACGGTGGTAGAAAGCGGATACGTTTTCTTCCTCGGGGATAATAGAAACGTCAGCAATGACAGCAGAATGTACGGCTGTCAGCCCGTAGAATCGGTTGTTGGCGTCGTGGCGGAATGGTCGTTAAACTGCAAAAAGGGAATAACGGCTATCAATACTTTTTTTGAATTTACTCTACCTTCTTGGTTTGGTACAAAATAAATTTTAATGGAGAATATTTTTATGCGGGCAGTCGTAACGGTCGTAGGCAAGGATAAAACGGGAATTATAGCGAAGATAAGCACCTTCCTTGCCGAAAAGGAAATTAATATACTTGATATTAGTCAAACTATCTTAGACAAGTATTTCACAATGATTATGCTTGTCGATTTGTCAGCGGCAACGGTCAAGCTTGCCGACCTTGCAGAGGAATGTAAGGAATTAGGCGATAAGATAGGCATGTCTATCCACGTTCAGCACGAAGAAATTTTTAATACAATGCACAGCGTCTAAGGTGAAAAATGTTAAACCATAAAGAAATACTTGAAACGATAGAGATGGTGGAGAAAGAACACCTTGACATAAGAACGGTTACTATGGGTATTTCACTCTTGCCCTATATAAGGGCAACGGCAAAGGAAACGGCTCAAGCCGTATACGACGCCGTGTGTAAAAAGGCGGAGAACATAGTAAAAGTTGCCGAAGATTTATCTAAGGAATACGGTATTCCCATAGTAAACAAGAGGGTCTCAGTTACGCCCGTAAGCTTAATCTGCGCCCCTTTTGCCGAACAGGCGGGGTTAATCGGCAGACAGCTCGATAGGGCGGCAAACACCTTAGGAATTGACTTTTTAGGTGGTTATTCCGCACTCGTGCATAAGGGCACGGCTGACTACGAGAAGAAGTTTTTGCTTACAATTCCCGAAGTTTTGGCAACCACGCAAAAGCTATGCTCGTCGGTAAACGTAGGCTCGTCTAAGTCGGGTATAAATATGGACGCCGTTAAGCTAATGGGCGAAGTTGTAAAGATGACTGCCGACGCTACGAAAGATAACGACGGTTTCGGATGTGCTAAACTCGTCGTCTTCTGTAACGCCGTTGAGGACAACCCCTTTATGGCGGGTGCATTCCATGGCGTTGGCGAAAGCGACACGGTAATAAATATCGGCGTTTCGGGTCCCGGCGTAGTTCAGCACGCTATCGAGGCAGTACCCGACGCAGACCTTGCCGAACTCGCAGAAACGATTAAATGCACGGCGTTTAAGATTACGAGGGCGGGTCAGTTAATAGCAAGGGAGGCTTCCAAGCGGCTAAACGCAAAATTCGGCATAGTCGACTTGTCTCTTGCGCCCACACCTGCAAGGGGCGACTCCGTTGCGCAGATTTTAGAGGCTATGGGCTTGGAGAGCGTAGGAACTCACGGCACGACTGCTTGCCTTGCAATGCTTAACGACGCTGTTAAAAAGGGCGGCGTTATGGCGAGCTCGAGGGTAGGCGGACTTTCAGGTGCGTTTATTCCCGTTTCTGAAGACATAGGCATGATAGAGGCTGCAGAGCGAGGCGACATATGCATAGACAAGCTCGAGGCTATGACGGCGGTATGCTCGGTCGGTTTAGATATGATTGCAATACCAGGTAAAACTTCTGCCTCAACTATAAGCGCAATTATTGCGGACGAGGCGGCGATAGGTATGATAAACAACAAGACGACCGCAGTAAGAGTAATTCCAGTACCCGGCAAGGACGTCGGTCAGGAAGTCAACTTCGGAGGTTTACTCGGCAGAGCACCCATTATGCCCGTACACGAAAAGTCGTCCGACAAATTTATTGCAAGGGGCGGTTTGATTCCCGCACCTATACATTCTAATAAAAATTGATTTTTATTTGAGGAAATAATGGAAAGAAAGGAAGTAAAATTAAAATATAAGTGGAAGACCGACGATATTTACGCAAGCGACGAAGAGTGGGAGAAAGCGCTTGAAAAGGCGAACTCATCTTTAGATTTTGCTCAATACGCAGGTAAACTCGGTGATAAAAATACTTTGCTTGAATACTATGAAAAGACGGGTGAGTTTGCAAAAGAGCTCGATAAATTGTATGCTTATGCAAGCTTAAAGCACGACGAGGATACGAGAGTAGGTAAGTATTCCTCTTACAGGGGCAAAGCTTATATGCTCTATTCACGTTTTTGCACCGAAACGGCGTTTTACGATTCGGAAATGTCCTCATACAGCGAAGATTATCTCAATTCGCTTATCAACGATAAAGATTTCGCTGCGCACGATTATCAGTTAAAGCAAATAATCAGGGGCAAGGCGCATATCCTCGGCAAAGAGGAAGAAAAGCTAATTGCGCTCGCAAGCGAAACGCTCGGTTCATTTTACGATATTTTCGGTATGATTGACAATATCGATTTGCCTTTGGGCGAAATCGAGGTCGACGGAAAAAAACAGAAGTTGACGCACGGGCTTTACGGGTTGCTTTTACACTCTAATGATAGAAACGCACGCAAAGAGGCGTACGAAAAATATTATACCGCCTACAATTCACTTATTAATACCATCACTGCAAACTATTACGGAAACGTCAAAAAGGACGTATTTTTAAGCAAGGCGTATAAATTCGACAGCTGTCTTGACCAAGCGCTGTTTTACGAGGACGTGGACAAATCAGTTTACGATAACCTATTAAACAGCGTGGCTGAAAACTGTTCTGCAATGCACAGGTATATTAAGGACAGAAAGAAGATTTTAGGCTATGATAAACTCTATTTCTACGACGTATACGCCCCGCTCGTTTCCGACGTCGATATTAAGATGCCCTACGACGAGGCTTATAATTACGTTATAGAAGGTTTGGAGGCACTTGGGAAGGACTATCAAAATCTTTTAAAAAAGGCGTATGACGAGCGTTGGATAGACGTAGAAGAAACGGAAGGTAAGCGCAACGGTGCGTACTCTGCGCCCGTATTCGGCGTTCACCCGTATGTACTTTTAAACTATACCGAAACGACGAACGACATTTTCACGATTGCGCACGAGATGGGTCATTCTCTTCATACTTATTTTTCGCAGAAAAATCAGCCGTACGAAAAGAGCGAATATAAAATTTTCGTCGCCGAAGTTGCTAGCACGGTTAACGAGGTTTTGCTTTTAAAGTATATGCTTAAAAACGCCTCTGATATAAATTTGAAAAAGTATTTGCTAAATTATTATCTCGATTCTATCCGTGCGACTTTGCACAGACAGACTATGTTTGCTGAATTCGAGTATGAGGCGCACAGGCTCGTGGAGGGCGGCGAACCCTTAACGAAGGAAAATCTATGTGCATTATATTCCGACCTCGGCAAAAAGTATTACGGCGAAGATATTGAATACGATTATTATATTTCCACCGAATGGTGCAGAATACCGCATTTTTATAACTCGTTTTACGTCTACAAATATTCCACGGGCATAATTACTGCCATGAATATAGTTAATAAAATCTTAACCGAGGGTGAGTCTGCGGTTAAAAACTACGTCAAGTTCTTATCGGGCGGCTCTTCGACCGACCCCGTTTCGCTATTGAAACTTGCAGGAGTGGACTTGACTACTAAAGAGCCTTTCGATTTTGCAATGGCAGAATTTGAAAGCACGCTTAACGAATTTGAAAAATTAATGGATTTATAAAGTACTATGTCAGACAAAACAAACGTAATGCCCCATAATTTAGACGCTGAGCAAGCTATTTTAGGCTGTTTGCTTATCGATAACTCAATAATTCCCGATATCTTGGAAAAACTTGAGGAAGAAGATTTTTATATCGAAAGCCATCAGTTTATTCTCTCTGCAATGAAACAGGTTTACTACGAGCATAAACCGCTCGATATGGTAACGCTTGCCGACAAGCTTGATACCGAGGGAAATCTAACAAAAATAGGCGGGTTGGTCTATCTTACCGACTTAACTGCATCAGTGCCCTCCTCGGCAAATTACAACCATTATTTTGAAATTATAAGGCGTGATAGCCTAAACAGAAAACTTATTAGGGCGTCTAAGGAAATAATAAAGTATTCTCAGGGCAGTGACGACGAATTGAGGAGCGTACAGTATGCGGAGGAACTTATCTATGATATTTCACGTCGCAACGATTCGTCTAAAATAAGCGATATTAGAGAGAGCAGTTCCATTGACGTCGTTTTAGACAAATTCCAGAAGTTGGATAAAGATAAAGACGCATACAGGGGTATTCAGACGGGTTTTACTAAGCTTGATAAAATTACCAATGGTCTGCAAAAATCTGATTTAATCGTCCTTGCGGCAAGACCCGGTATGGGTAAAACCTCGCTTTCAATGAATATAGTCGAGAGCGCCGCTTTAAAGTACGATAAGGTGTGTGCTGTATTCTCTTTGGAAATGCCTGAAACACAGATTATTCAAAGGCTTTTATGCAGCTATGCAAACGTCTCTATGTCAAGCGCCCTTGCGGGCGGCGGTAAACTTACTCCAAACGATTGGAAATCGCTTATGAAAGCGGCCGAAAAGCTCAGGAAATCACGCATTTACATAGACGATTCTTCTCGTGTGACGCCTGCCGAAATCCTTTCAAAGTGCCGCAGAATTAAGGCGAAGAATAACGGTCAGCTCGACCTCGTTATGATTGACTATATTCAGCTTATGTCAAGCGGTAAAAAGACTGCTGACCAAAACAGAACGCAGGAAGTCGCTGATATTACTAGGGAACTAAAGATAATGGCTAAGGAGCTTGACGTTCCCGTTATCGCTCTTTCGCAGCTTAGGCGTATGCTTACTAAAGAGCCTCAGCTTTCCGACCTTAGAGAATCGGGCGCAATAGAGCAGGACGCCGATATAGTTATGTTCATTAACCGCCCTTATGTAACTGCTACCGAAGAAGAAATCAAGAAGAACAATATCGCAAAAGACGCCGCTGACCTAATTATTGCAAAGCATAGAAACGGCGGACTTGACAGAATTAAACTGCGCTTTAAGGGTGAGCTCACCAAATTCGTCAACCCCGAGCCCGACGATAATATCGAAGAGCCCGTTTACGATTATCAGCCGCCCGTCGATTATACTGGGCAGGAACCTCCTCCCGAAGTTGACGCAGGCGACGTTTTCGGCGGCGAGGACGCACCTTTCTAAAAGATATGAATACTCAAAAGATATGAATACTCAAATTTTGCCTATTGAAGAAAATTCGTTAAAGCTTGCTAAAAGCGCTATTGAAAGGGGCGACGCCGTTGCTTTCCCTACCGAAACGGTATACGGCTTAGGAGCAAACGCTTTCGACGACTCGGCGGTAAAAAAAATTTTTGAAATTAAGGGCAGACCTAACGACAATCCTTTGATAGTCCACGTCCATAAGGACTACGATTTGTCTAAGCTCGTTTTCAACGTACCCGAGTACGCAAAATTGCTTGCCAAAGCGTTTTTGCCCGGTCCTTTGACTATGGTTTATAACAGCAAGGGGGTTGTCAGTCCAGCCGTTTCGTGCGGGCTTGATACGCTTGCGATAAGAATACCCTCTCACGAGGGAGCACAGAGGTTTTTAAAGGCTGTCGATTTGCCCGTTGCCGCACCGAGCGCAAACCTATCTAAACACGTTAGCCCCGTTACGGCGAAACACGTCTATGAAGATTTAGAGGGTAGAATTGAATATATCCTTGACGGCGGCAAATGCAGCGGCGGTATCGAAAGTACCGTACTTGACTGTACAGGCGAAGTGCCCTGCGTTCTGCGTAGTGGACTTATCACAAAAGAGATGATTGCTCAAGTAGTTGGCGCTTGCGACGAATACGTCTTAAAGGACGGCGAGAGAGTGCGTTCGCCGGGAATGAAATATAAGCATTATTCGCCCCGTTGCGATACTAAACTTTTTTCCTACGAAGATAGATTTAAGGCTTACGAGTTGTGCAAAATCAAGATTGACGAAGGTATAAAAGCCTATTTACTCTGTGATAAACAGACTGCTGACCAGACTGATATAAATAACGTACTCTGTTTAGGGCAGACAGAAAGCGAGATTGCGTCGAATTTATACGATAAATTGCGTGAAGGCGAAGAAGTTGCCGAGCTTATTATCGGCATAGCGCCCGAAAAGCAGGACGGCGTTATGGTCGGCGTAATGAATAGAATGAGTAAGGCTTGCAAATAACTATGAAACGCAAAAAAATTTTATTTGTCTGTACGGGCAATACATGCCGCAGTCCTATGGCGGAATTGATATTGCGCTCGATAATAAAAAAGAAAAAAATCAAGTGGTGGGACGTAATTTCCTGCGGAATTCACGCTGAAATCGGCAGCAAAATCGCAGAAAACAGTAAGCTTGCGTTAAACGAGATAGGAATTTCCTCCGATAAATTCGCACCCAGACAATTAAACCAAAAATTAATAGAGAGCAGCGTTCTAGTCATAACCATGACCTCATCACAAAAGCAGATTTTAGAGGGGTGCGGAAACGTGGTATGTATGAAGGATATTTGCGGCTACGACGTGCCCGACCCTTACGGGGCTAACCTTGAGATTTACAGAATAACCCGCAATGCGATTTATAATGCTTGCGAATTAATAATAAATAACTTTATTTTAAATTATAAGGAGAACACATGAAAATTGCCCTTGCTTGCGACCACGGCGGACTTAACTTAAAAAAAGCAATAATAGCTTACCTCACCGAAAACGGTTACGAATACGAAGATTTCGGTACGAACACAACCGATAGTTGCGACTATCCAGACTATGCGCTCCCTGCGGCAGAGGCTGTTGCAAGCTGTAAGTGCGACAAGGGTATTTTAGTATGCTCTACGGGCATCGGCGTTTCGATTGTTGCAAATAAAGTACCCGGCGTAAGGTGCGCTCACTGCCACGACGCTTACTGCGCTAAATTCACACGTCTGCACAACGACGCAAACGTGCTTGCAATGGGCGAAAAGGTAGTTGGTGTAGGTTACGCTCTTCAAATCGTTGAAACGTTTTTAACGACCGAATTCGAGGGCGGCAGACATCAAAGGCGTGTTGATAAAATTTCCGCAATCGAGCAAAAGTACGGCAAATAATTAAATGGTAGACGTTCATATTCATACAAAATTTTCCTTCGATAGCAAGGAAGAGCCTGAAAACTACTTAAATAAGGCTATAGGGCTTAACGTAAAAACAATTGGTTTTTCCGAACATTACGATTACGACGCCTATCTTGACGGCGCTAAAGACGTAAACCTTGCCGATTTAGATAGTTATATAAATAATATAGGAAAGCTTAAAAAGGATTACCCCAAATTAGAAATTTTGCAGGGGATTGAGTTCGGCTACAGAAAAGAGGCATTGCCTAAATATAAGGAGCTTTTACAACATTACCCTATCGATTACGTTATAAACAGTCTGCATACCCTGCCAAACAGGGGCGATTGCTATCACGACGATTTTTTTGAAGGCAAACCTTTAAAGGATAGCTATTTTGAATATTTTAAGGGTGTACTTGAAAGCGTTTACGCCGATTACGATTACCAGATTATCGGACATATCGGCTACGTTTGCAGATATAGAAAGGGTGACGGTTCTAAAATAAACTATGCGGATTTTGCCGATATTTTAGACGAAATTTTAAGAGCTGTTATTGCTAAGGATAAATGTCTTGAGATTAACACCTCCTGCGGGATAGGCGGCTGTACGTTTTTGCCCGATAAGGACGTAATAGCAAGGTTTATTAACCTTGGCGGAAAACTTATATCCTTTGGCAGTGATGCTCACGTTGCGGAAAATTACTTTAAAAATGCGCAGACGCTTAAAGATTATTTAAAGGAAGTCGGCGTTAAGGAGCTGTATTACTATAAAAACAGGCAACCCGTAGCCTACAAAATTTAAAAATACAAAAAAATTTGCTTGTTATTATTTAAAAATTAAATTTAACTTATTTTAGCGGAAAAAAATTAAATTTCCGCTAATTTTATACAACAAAACGCTTTACTTCTTTAATGTAATAAAGTATAATCATTATAAATTAGTTGGTTGATGATATGAAAAATTCTGATTTACATTTAAATGAACTCTATGAAATCATAGTTAAGCTCTCTTCAATTGAAGATTGCAGTGCATTTTTCGACGACCTTTGTACCTTTAAGGAGTTAGAGCAGATGGCACAGCGTGCCTATGCGGCAAAGCTTATGCTTGAAGGTAAGACCTATAATGAGATAATTGCTGAAACGGAAATTTCGAGTGCAACGCTTTCAAGAATTTCAAGGGCGATTACTCACGGCAGCGGCGGTTATAAAAAGTTTATCGATTACGAGGGCAATTGATATGTCTAAAAACAATAGCGAAAATTCTGTTATTCAATCACTCGTTTCCTTATATAAGAGTTACGGCTATAAATTATATAAGCCGAGTTGTTTTGAAGAGTATTCGCTCTATCAAGACAACAAAGACTTTTTGATAGGTAAAAACGTTATCGCATTTTCCGACTTGAGCGGCAGGCTTATGGCTATGCGCCCCGACGTTACGCTTTCGCTTATCAAGCACAGCGACCTTAAAGAGGGCGTACTTGAAAAGTATTACTATAACGAAAAGGTCTATCGTCAGTCGGCGGGCAGTAAGGAGTTTAAAGAGGTCAGTCAGGTTGGTGCGGAAATTATCGGCGCAGTGGACGGTGCGTCCGTTTGCGAGGCTGCTATATTAATGTGCGAAACGCTTGCCTCCATAAGCAGTGAATACGTTTTGGACGTATCTCATATGGGCTTTACCGAAGGGCTTTTAAACGAGTTTGCCGAAGGCAGAAATGAAGTAAAAGAGTGTTTAAATAGTAAAAATCTGCACGATTTTATTAAGCTTTCTCAAAAATACGGTTATTCCGATAAATTGGTTTCGGCGTTTAAAATAGCATTAGATGCAGAAGGCGAACCTAAATCGGCTTTAAAAAAGGCGCAGGGCGCAGTTTTAAACGAACAAATGGCTACGGCTTTAAATTCGCTTTCAACGCTCTGCAATAGGCTTGACGGTTTTGGCTACGGAGATAAAATTAAAATTGATTTTTCCGTAACTAACAACGCAGATTACTATAACGGCGAAGTCTTTAACGGCTATGTAAACGGAATTTTCCACCGTATTTTATCGGGCGGAAGATACGATAAACTTATAGACAAGTTTGGAAAGTTCGGCGGTGCGGTAGGTTTTGCGCTTTACTTAGGCGAGTTAGACAGATATTTTGCCAAAGAGAGAGAAGAGGTAGATTACCTTATTATCTATGATATAATTAGCGAAGACGCTGCATTAAAGACGGCAAATGAAAGGATAAATGCGGGGTATTCGGTGAGAATATCTAACCGTGACGACGGTTCGGTCAGGTATAAAGACCTTATAAACCTTGCAGACGGAGAGAGTAATAATGATTAACATAGCCCTGCCTAAGGGAAGATTAGGCGAAAAAGTTTATTCGTTGCTTGCTAAAACGGGTTACGCCTGTGAAGATTATTCAAGTGAATCCCGTAAGCTGATTTTCAAAGACAAAGCAGGCAAGGTGTGCTATTTTTGGGTTAAGCCTTCCGACGTAGGCGTCTACGTTCAGCTTGGTGCGGCAGACATCGGCGTTATCGGCAAAGATATTTTAGACGAATATCAACCCGACGTATACGAGCTTGCCGACCTTAACATAGGAAAATGCTCTATGTGCGTTGCGGCTAAGAACGACTGGTGCGACGATACGGCTTTACCTTTAAGGGTTGCTACTAAATTTGAAAATATTGCTGAAAAGTATTTTATCTCTGAAGGCAGGGACATAGAGCTTATAAAGCTCAACGGCTCGATAGAGCTTGCGCCCGTGCTTGGAATTTCTGACGTTATCGTCGACATCGTTGAAACGGGTACGACCTTAAAGGAAAACGATTTAAAGGTGTTTAAGAAAATTTTCGATATTAGCGCAAGGCTAATAGCTAATAAAACCTCCTGCAAGTTTAAAAATGCTGAGGTTAAAGCGCTTACCGAAAACATTAAGAGGGCAATAGAAGAGAATGCTTGAAATTATTAAATACGAAGGTCAGACCGCCGAAGAGCTATTCGGGAAGAGAGAGGAGATGACCTCCAACGTTGAAAACATAGTTAAAGACGTTATTGCCGATGTCAAGACAAACGGCGATAAAGCCGTAAAAAAGTACTCGGCTAAATTCGACGGCTACACGGGCGAAAGTCTTACCGTTTCAGAAGAAGAATTTGAAGAGGCGTTTAAGGCTCTGCCCGAAAGCTTTATCCAAACGCTTAAAGCCTCTATTAAAAACATTACAGAATTTCACAAAAAACAAGTTAAAAGCGGCTTTGAGATTGATTTAGGCGACAGGATTATCGGGCAAAAAGTTATTCCCGTTACCCGAGCCGGCATTTACGTCCCCGGCGGCACTGCGGCGTATCCTTCGACCGTTTTAATGAACGCTCTGCCCGCTAAAATTGCGGGCGTTGAAGAAGTTATTATGGCTACGCCCGTTAAGGCAGACGGTAAGGTTAAACCCGAAGTACTTGCAGCATCAAAGCTCTGCGGAGTGGACAAGGTTTTTAAAATGGGTGGAACTCAGGCGATTGCCGCTATGGCGTACGGAACTGAAACAGTACCTAAGGTTGACGTAATCACGGGACCCGGCAACATCTTTGTTGCAACGGCTAAAAAGCTTGTTTCGGGCGTTGCTTGCGGTATCGATATGGTTGCGGGACCTAGCGAAATTTTAGTGCTTGCCGATAGCGAGGCTAAGCCCGAATACATTGCGGCGGATATGCTCTCTCAGGCTGAACACGATTCAATTGCGTCTGCGCTTCTTATAACAGACAGCATTGAACAGGCAAAAAAGGTTATAGACGAGCTTTTAATTCAGGTTGAAAAGCTTGAAAGACGAGAAATTGCGAAAAAGTCGTTGGAAAACAACTGCAAAATAATCGTAACCGACGACCTTGACGGTGCGGTTGAGCTTGCCAACGAGTATGCGCCCGAGCACTTAGAACTTGCCGTTAAAAATCCCTTTGACCTGTTGGATAAGGTAAAAAACGCAGGTTCGGTATTCTTAGGCTACAATACGCCCGAGGCGGTCGGCGACTACTATGCAGGCGCTAACCATACTTTGCCCACGAGCGGCTCTGCAAGGTTTGCATCGCCTTTAAGCGTCGACGACTTTGTTAAGACTACGCAGTATATTTATTACACAGATAAAGCTCTTAATAATGCGTCTAGCGATATTATTTCATTTGCTAATTCAGAGGGGTTATTTGGGCACGCCCAAAGCGTTGCCGTAAGGAGCAAAAAATGAGTCGTTTTTGCTGTGAAAAACTTAACTTAATAGAGCCCTACGTTCCCGGTGAGCAACTTAAGGATAAAAAGTATATAAAGCTGAACACTAACGAAAATCCTTTTTACACCTCAGACAGGGCGGTAGAAAGGGTGAACAAGGACTTGCTTTGCGGTTTGAACAGGTATTCTGACCCCGAGAGCAAGGACTTGCACGAGGCGATTGCCGACTTTTATGGGTTAAAGAGCGATAACGTTCTCGTCACCAACGGTTCGGACGAGGCGCTTGCATTTGCCTTTATTGCGTACGGGAAAGATATTTGTTACCCCGACATAACCTACGGTTTTTACAAGGTTTTGGCAAATCTTTTTGACTGTAATGCGCAAACTATAGCTCTTAACGGCGATTTTACGATAACCCCTAAAGACTACTATAACGCAAATAAGACGGTAGTAATTGCCAACCCCAACGCTCAGACGGGTATCGCACTTACGATTGACGAGATTGAGGGGATAATTAAAAATAATCCCGATAACGTAGTGATAATCGACCAAGCATATGTCGATTTCGGCGAGGGAAACGCCATCGGTTTAATAGGTAAATATAAAAATCTACTCGTCATAAATACATTTTCTAAATCACGTTCGCTTGCAGGCGCAAGGGTTGGGTTTGCCATTGCCGACAGTCAGATTATAGAAGACCTTAAAAAGGTTAAAAACTCATTCCATCCTTACAACGTAAACAGCCTGTCTTCCGCCTTGGCGACTGCCGCTATTAAGGATAAGGAATACTTTGAATATTCGGTTAAGTGCGTTAAAAATTCAAGGGAGAGGTTGACAAAAGATTTAACCGAGCTCGGCTTTAAGGTTTTACCTTCTTCGGCTAATTTTGTGCTTGCTAAGAGCGATAAAATTAGCGGAGAGGAGCTCTACCTAAAATTAAAGGATAACGGAGTATTAGTAAGGTATTTTTCGACGGCAAAAATTAGGGACTTCGTAAGAATAACGGTCGGCACGGA
>JBJFAF010000079.1:0-14985 GCA_051887755.1 Candidatus Coproplasma sp. | reverse complement strand
GTAGAGATTGTTATGCCTATTAAAAAACGGGGGTAATAATATGGCTGAAATTATCAACGGATTGCGTATCGAAAAGGCGACTGTTTTAAGGTATACGGGTAAGGCGGCGGAAATCGTTTTGCCTAAGGACGTTTTGCGCATTGCGCCGTTCGCCTTTGCAGGCTGTAAAACTTTGAGAAAGGTAGTAATGCCCTATAAGCTCTGTTCAATAGGCAAGGGTGCGTTTTTCGGCTGTGATAATTTAGAGGAGGCTACCCTGCCCGGAAGATTGTTCAACAGGGCAAAGGGCGGCAAGGTGTTCCCTAAAGAGGCAAATATCTTTTTCCGTTTTTACGCCTCTCCCGACGCTCCTGCCGAGGACAGCGATTATTCCGACTACTTCGACACGCTCGATGCCTACTTAGCCTCGGGCATAAGGGACGAGGATATGTTCGATGCCATCGGTCGTTTCGGCGGCTACGTTATTATCAACAACGCCCCTGCACCCAAAGCTAAACAGCTTGGCTACGCCCCCGAACAGGAAGAAGAATCCGTAAAGGAAGAAACTGTAAAAGAACCCGTAAAAGAAGAAATTCAAACTGAAAAAGAACCCGAACAAGAGCCTGAAGAGGTCGTTGAGGAAGAGGTTGAACAGCCGCCCGTTCAAGAGCCCGAAGAGGAGCAAATCGAAGAGGCGGAAGAGGAAGAAGTCGAAGAAGTCGAAGAGATTGAGGAAATTGAGGAAGAGGAAGAAGAAACCGAACCCCACGAAGATGTTACTTTAGACGATAGCGACGAGGCAGAGAGCTTAGAAGAGAAGATGGACGCAATCATTCCCTCCGAGGAAAAGGTCGTAGCCGCCGCATTGCATAAAAATCTCATCAACGATAACGACTACCTCATCGAAGGCGACAGGGTAATAAAATATATCGGCTCGGCAGCCGTAACCAAAGTGCCCGAGTACATTAGGTCGATAGGCGAGGACGCATTCTCGAACTGTGCTGTAGAGGTGGTTGAACTGCCCGAAAAGCTCGTATCAATTTCCAAAAACGCCTTTGCTTGGTGCGATAAACTCACTCAAATTAATCTGCCCGAAGGGCTTAAGCTTATCGACGACGGTGCGTTTGCCTCCTGCCGTTCGTTGGAAATGATAGCATTGCCCGAAACGCTCGTATACATCGGCGCAGACGCCTTCCGTGCGTGCAGTGCGTTAAAGGTACTCGTACTTCCCCAAAGCTTAAAAACCATAAACCGTAGGGCGTTCGACTTCTGCGTTTCGATAGAGACGGTCGTACTCCCCGATAATATTACGTCGCTTGCGGAGGGCACGTTCTCTCACTGCGAAAATCTGCAAAAGGTTGTGTTGCCCAAAGGACTTACCTCAATCGGCGGCTGGGCGTTTGCAGACTGCGGCGAGCTTAGGGAAATCAACTTTCCCGACGGTCTTGTAGAAATAGGCGACGTAGCCTTCTTAAACTGCCGTTCGCTCGTTGCGTTCGACTTGCCCGTATCGGTAAGGCGCATAGGCAGGCAGGCGTTCGTAGGCTGCTCGTCTTTGCACCTCGTAAATCTGCCTAAAAAGCTCGAAAAACAGTTAAAACCCCAAAAGGCTTTCTACAAACTCCCCTCGCTCCGCCTTGAGTTCTTCGATGAGGACGGGGCGTCTTCCGCAGAGGAATAAGAGGGTCGGGTGAAGAATTTTGAACGGCAAAAGAGAAAGGCGCAGGCTGTCTAAACCTGCGCTCGTTGCGATAATAATATCCGCAATTGCGGCTTTGGCAGTCGTTGCGCTTTTAATCGTGAATGCGTTTATACCCGTAAGATACCTGTCCGCTTACGCCGTCAAGGCGGCTCAAAATGCGCAGGGTCAGCTTAAGGTAACCTATATCGACGTCGGGTTTGGCGATAGCACGCTTATCGAACTCCCCGACGGCAAGACGGCGCTTATCGACGGAGGCGACGGCAGTTATCCTAACCAACTAAAGTTATTAAAAGCCCTTAATTTACACGGGATAGACTATATCGATTACCTTATATGCTCGTCGGTCAAAAAGGAGCATTGCGGCGGCTTGGCTGAGCTAATTAAGTATAAAGGTGTAGGCGTTGCGTATATTCCATACTGCCTTAACGAGAGGATAACGGACGAGTATCGTGCGTTCGTCACGGCGCTTAGGGATAAAAATATAAAAAGCAAGATTGCTCAGGTCGGCGAAGGGTTTGACGGGGACGATTACTTTTTCACGTTTTTATCCCCTTCTAACAGTCAAAACCCGAACTCGGAGTACGCAGATTTAAACGAGAATCCCGATAAGGAGAATATAGATAACGCCTCCGCAGTGGGTTGGTTGGAGTGTTTCGGCAAGAAATTCGCCTTCTGCTCGGACGTGCGCAGCGGTGCGCTTGAAAGGGCTATGGCGGACTATAACGTTCAAAAGGCTTTGGGCAGCGATTACTGCCCGTTTAACGGGAAGAGCGTAGAACTCGTTGATTGCGACGTTATAACCGTAGCCGCTCACGGCGGCGAGAAAAACGCATGTGCCGCTTGGTACAGTCTATTAAAACCCAAATACGCAGTGGTAAGCGTCGGGCAAAATTACGGCGGCTATCCTTCGGCAATCGCACTCTCTAACCCGACGGGCGTAGGCGCAAAAGTCTATTTAACGTCGGAGAGCGGCGACGTCGGGTTCTGCGTAAGTTCGCAGGGGTTAAGCGTAATTTAATCACGCAAGTAAAAACTTAAGGAGATATGCTAAAAAATGAAATTGACAACGGCAGGAGAATCTCACGGAAAAATGCTTTTGGGTATTATCGAAGGGTTGCCTTCGAATATGCCCGTCGATATAGACGAAATCAATAAATACCTCGCATTGCGCCAAAGCGGCTACGGCAGGGGCGGCAGACAGAAGATTGAAACGGACAAGGTGGAAATTCTTTCGGGCGTGCGTAACTTGAAGACGCTTGGCAGTCCCGTCGCATTCTGCGTAAAGAACGCCGACTACGCCAACTGGGAGGGCGCCATGGCACCCGAGGGGGCTGACGTAACGCAAAGGGTTTTAACCCGTGTTCGCCCTGGTCACGCCGACCTTACGGGTATGATAAAGTACGCTCATTCCGATGCAAGAAACGTGCTTGAAAGGGCAAGCGCAAGGGAAACGTGTGTAAGGGTTGCAGGCGGCACTATTGCAAGGCAGTATCTTCGTGCGCTCGGCGTAGAAGTGTCGGGCTACGTTGAGTGTGTCTGCGGAATAGAGGACGCCGCCCACTACGCTTTTGAGGAGTTAGAGAGCGCAAAGTCACAGCCCTTGTTTATGCTCGATAGCGAAAAGCAAGCACAGGCAATGGAGCTTATCGACAGCCTTAAAGTGCAGGGCGATACCGCAGGCGGTATCGTTCAGGTGCGCATTAAGGGGCTTAAAAGCGGTTTCGGCAGTTGTATGACGTATGCGGAAAAGCTCGACGCCATTCTGTGCGGAGCACTTATGAGCGTTCAGGCGATAAAGGGCGTGGAAGTCGGTATGGGCTTTGAGGCGGGCAAACTCTCGGGAAGTAAAGTTCACGACGAAATAATCATCGAAAACGGCAAATATAAACGCACGAGCAATAACGCAGGCGGTATAGAGGGCGGTATGTCCAACGGCGAGGAGATAGTTCTCCGTGCGGTAATGAAACCCATTCCCACGCTTATGAAGGGGCTTAAGACCATAGATACAGCAACAGGAGAGCCCACTACGGCGGCGGGCGAACGCAGCGACGTTGCGGCAATCTGCGCTTGCGAAGTCATTTTAGAGAGCGTCGTATGCACGGCGCTTGCTGAAGTGGTTGCAAAAAGGCTCGGCGGAGACAATATCGGGGAGGTAATAGGGCGTTATTCGCTCTTGGATTGATATGCAGGATATAGTAATCAATACGCCCACTCAAAAAAGCGTCATTCATTGCGGCAAGGGTGCGTTCGCACGGTTTGCCAAGAACTTAGACGGCAAAAAGTTATTCGTCGTAACCGATTCAAACGTCTATAGAATTTATAGAGATTTAATCGAAAAAACTTTTAAAGACGCCCCCGTCCATGTGATTAAGGCGGGCGAGGCAAGCAAGACGTACAACACGCTTATCGCTATATTAAAGCATATGCTTGAAAGCGGTGCAACCCGTGCCTATACGGTCGTTGCGCTCGGCGGCGGCGTGGTCGGTGATATTGCAGGGCTTGCGGCGTGTCTGTTTATGAGGGGCGTAAAGCTTATACAAATCCCCACGACCCTTTTATCTCAGGTGGATAGCTCGGTGGGTGGTAAGACGGCAGTGGACTTAAACGAGGTCAAAAACGCAATCGGCGCATTCTATCAGCCGAACGAGGTTATCGTCGACCCTACGTTCCTTGCTACATTACCTAAGCGTGAGATTAGGTGCGGCTTGGGTGAAATAATCAAGTACGGCGCATTGAACGCCGAAATTTATAAAACGTTGCTCGCAAATTGCGACAGGCTCTTCGACTTGGAGTTTTTAGAGAGCGTAACCGCCCCCTGCATACAGCACAAGTCGGACGTCGTTGCGGGCGACGAAAAGGACTTGAACGGCTTGAGAAAGACGCTGAATTTGGGGCATACCACGGGGCACGCCTTCGAGCTATATTATAAGCGTAAATCTCACGGCGAATTCGTGTTAATCGGTATGTATTATGAGCTGTTGATTGCCGAACGAAAGGGCGTCTGCGGCGGCGAGTATGCGGATAATTTAAAGACGCTTATCGGCAAGGTGATTAAAAATTTTCCCGCCTACGAGGACGCACAAAAAGCGGCGCTTGCGGCTAAGTTCGATAAGAAGAACGACGAGCAGTCCACGGTATCTATGATTGTCCCCGCTGAAGAGGGTAGGTGCGAAGAGATTAAAATGCCCTTAAGCGAATACGCAAATACCATCGGCAGTATTGCCGCAAAGATAAAGGAGAAAAAATGATTAAGCTTGCAGTAGTAGGCAAGGACGTATCCCAATCGGCAAGTCCGCAGATACATCTTTTCATCGCAAAAAGCTTAGGCGTGGAAATATCTTACGATAGAGTATCCATTCCCGAAGAGGAGTTTGAAAGCAGGGTAGAGGGGCTTTTAAAAGAGTACGACGGTATGAATTTCACCATACCATACAAGCTCACCGTAATCCCCCACCTCAACGAAATCTTAGGCGACGCAAAGGCGTTCGGTGCGGTGAATACTGTGGTAAGCTCAACGAAGACGGGATATAACACGGACGGCTTGGGTTTTATGCAGATGCTTAATGCGGCAGGCATTGTAGTTAAGGGCAAAAAGGTATTGCTCTTAGGCGCAGGCGGCGCAGGCAGGAGCGTTGCCAAAAAGCTTATAGACGGCGGTGCGCATGTCGCCCTTTTCGACAGATTTACCCAAAACGCAATAAACGTCGCAAATGAGTTCGGCGGCATTACCGTGCTTGACGAGGTCAAGCCCCATAAGGTCGATATAATCATAAACGCAACGGGCGTCGGTATGCACAAGACCGAGGGCGTCTCCCCCGTCGGCGAAGAGATAATAAAGTTTTGCGATACGGCGGTTGATTTAATCTACGTTCCTGCGCAAAGCGAATTTTTGCGCATAGCGGCGTCTCTTGGCAAAAAGACGCTCAACGGTGCGTCGATGCTCTTTTATCAGGCGTATTATTCCGACTGTTACTACTTTGGCTTAACGCCCGACCCTGCGGTTGCGGCAAAGCTTTACGAAGAATATGCAAAAATATTTTAAGCAAGGGGAAAAGGAAATATGAAATTTTTATTCGTTAACGGCGTAAACCTCAATATGACGGGAATTCGTGAAAAGGGCGTCTACGGCACGGAAACTTTGGAAGAGATAAACAAGTATATCGCCGAGAAATTACCTTGCGACGAGTGCGAATTTTTTCAAAGCAATATAGAGGGCGAAATCTGCTCGGCAATTCAAAACGCCAAGGCAGACGCAATAATTTTGAACGCAGGGGCGTTCACCCACTACAGCTACGCCATTCGCGACGCAATCGCAAGCATAAAAATACCCGTTGTAGAGGTGCATATGTCCAATGTGCACGCAAGGGAGGAGTTTAGGAGAAATTCCGTATTGACCCCCGTATGCAAGGGCGAAATACTTGGGTTCGGTAAAAACAGCTACGTTTTAGCGGCGGAGAGTTTTAAACTGTGAACGTAGTGCTCTGCGGTATGATGGGTTGCGGAAAAACGGCGGTAGCGGCGGCATATTCCTCGCTTTACGGCGTAAAATCGGTCGATACCGACGCAATAATAGTCGAAAGGCACGGCGAGATTAACGCCATTTTCGCCGAACAGGGAGAGGAAGTCTTCCGCAATATGGAGACGGCAGTCTGCAAGGAGGTCTCAAGCACGCTCGATAACGCCGTAATAGCACTCGGCGGCGGCTGCGTTTTGCGCAGTCAAAACGTTGCTGCGTTGAAAAAGACGGGTAAAATTTTCTACCTCCGCACTAAGGCGGAGACGATAATAAACAGGTTAAAGGGCGACAGCACACGCCCCCTTTTACAGGGCGGTTTGGAAGAGAGGGTAAACACTATTCTTGCAAATAGGGCGTCGGTTTACGAAGGTGCGGCGGACGTTATAATCGACACCGACGGCTTGACCCCGCAGGAGATTGCAAAATTAATAAGGACAGAAATTTTATGAAGACCGTGCTTATAACGGGCGGAACCAAGGGCATAGGCAAGGCGATTGCTCAAGAATTTTTGCAAAGAGGATACGAAGTTATCTTAAACTACTGCCACGACGAGGAGGCGGCTTTAACCACTCAGGCGGAGTTTAATTCGCAGGGCTACTGCCCCGTGTTAATGCGTGCAGACGTGTCCGACGAGGGGCAGGTCAAGGAGATGTTCAAGGAAATCTTCCGTATCTACGGCAAGATAGACGTGCTTGTAAACAATGCGGGCATTTCTAAAATTCGGGTAATACAGGAAACTTCGCTCTACGATTGGGAACAGATTTTCAACGTCAACGTCAAGGGCGTGTTCCTCTGCAGTAAAGAGGTGGTGGACGGTATGATTTGCGCAGGCGGCGGAACTATCATCAACGTCTCCTCAATTTGGGGCGAAGTCGGCGCAAGTTGCGAGGTTGCGTATTCTGCGTCAAAGGGTGCGGTAATTGCGTTTACAAAAGCTCTTGCTAAGGAGCTTGCTCCCTCCCATGTTACGGTGAACTGCGTTTCTCCCGGCGTTATCGATACCGAGATGAACGCTCACCTTTCCGAAGTCGAAACGGAAGAGCTTATATCCGAAATACCTTTGGGGCGTTTAGGCACGGGCGAGGATGTGGCGAAAGCCTGTCTCTTCCTTGCGGAAAACTCCTATATCACGGGCGAAGTTATATCGGTCGGCGGCGGCTTTGCAAAATAAAGCCGTCCTATTTTCGGTACTTTTTATAAAGTAAACCGTTTTATAATAAATTATTTCACAAAAATTAAAAAAATTTTGCCAAAAATAAAGGAAAACGGAAAAATTTTTCGTATATATTAAGTGAAAATGGATAATTTCAATTCTATAATTCAAAATCGGTACGACTTAGAGAACGAGTACCTCTCGCCCTTTGCCGCAAAATCGGCGGACACCAAGGGCAGAGAGAGGTACGAAACCCCGTGCGAAATGCGCACGGAGTATCAGCGTGACCGCGACAGAATTATTTACAGTAAGGCGTTTATCCGTTTAAAGAACAAGACGCAGGTCTTCTTCTCTCCCGAGGGAGACCACTATGTAACCCGCCTTACTCACACCTTAGACGTATCGCAGATTGCCCGTTCGCTTGCGAGGGCGCTGAGATTGAACGAAGATTTAGCCGAGGCGATTGCCTACGGGCACGATTTAGGGCATACCCCGTTCGGGCACAGCGGCGAAAGAATACTTGCAAAGCTATCGCCCACGGGCTTTAAGCATAACGAGCAGTCGGTAAGGGTCGTCGACGTGTTGGAAAAGGACGGCAAGGGGCTTAACTTGACCTACGAGGTTAAAGACGGCATATTAAACCATAAAAAGGGGTTAACGCCCGCCACGCTCGAGGGTATGTGCGTAAACATAGCCGACAGGGTTGCATACATAAACCACGACTTGAACGACGCAATCAGGGCGGGAATTTTAAAGCTTGAAGATATTCCCAAAGACGTTATCGAGGTTTTAGGCTCGTCGTCGAGGGAGAGGATAAATACGGCGGTTACGTCCGCTTATAAAAACAGCGTGGGCAAGCCATTCGTCGCTTTAGGCGAAGAGGTTGAAAGGGCAAGCGAAAAACTGCGTGCCTTTATGTTTGAAAACGTCTACCTCACCAAGTTTGCACGGGGCGAGGAGGAAAAGGCGGAAAGAATGTTGTCCGCCCTGTACGAATACTTTGAAAATCACCCCGAGGAATTGCCCGAAACGTATATAAAGCTGATGGACGAATATAAAAAGGAGCAGGTCATCTGCGATTACCTCTCCTCTATGACGGATAGATACGCAGTATATACCTTTAACCGCATATTCGTCCCCAAGGGTTGGAATTTTACAGACGAACAAAATTAATTAATACGATATATAGATGAGTGGGATTGATAAGGAGTTCATAAGGACTTTAAAGGAAAAAGTTAATATCGTAGAGATTGCGGAAAGCTATTTTTCAATGGAAAAGAAGGGCGGAAGCTTTTGGGCTTGCTGTCCTTTCCATCACGAAAAGACGCCGTCGTTTGCAATAAACGAAGCAAATCAATATTTTCATTGTTTTGGCTGCGGGGAATCGGGCGACGTTATCCGCCTCGTCTGCGAGATGGAATCGCTCGACTTTATGGGGGCGGTCAAAATGCTTGCAGAAAGGGCGCAACTCCCCCTGCCCGAGTTCTCCGAGGACGACGGAAGGGCGGCGGAGTTAAAAAAGAAAAAGGATACCTTACTTAAAATCTTAAACGATTGCGCACACTTTTATTTGAACAACCTCTCATCGGGCAAGGCGGACGCACACGTCAACTATATTTTAAACAGGCAGATTCCTGCGAATATGGTGCGAACTTTCGGTCTGGGCGCAAGCTTAAACTACGACGATTTGCCTAAATTTTTGCTTGCCAAGGGCTATACCAAACAGCAGATAATAGAGAGCGGCACGGTAAACGAGGCAAACGGGAGGCTCTCCGACGCACAGGGCGGAAGATTGATATTCCCCATAATCAACTCCTACGGCGAGGTAATCGCATTCGGCGGCAGGGCTTTAAAAAAGACTTCTTTCGGCAAATACGTCAACACGAAAGACACTCTCGTATTTACCAAACGCAACAACCTTTATAATATAAACCTCGTAAAAAAATTAAAGCGCACTACGGCGGTCAAGGAAATTATTATGGTAGAGGGCTATATGGACGTAATTTCGCTGTATAGCGCAGGGTTTAAAAACGTTGTCGCAAGTATGGGTACTGCCCTCACGCAGGAGCAAGCGAGGCTTTTAAAGAGGTACGTCGATACCGTCTATATCAGCTACGACGGCGACGCCGCAGGGCAAAAAGCCAACCTCAAGGGTATGGATATATTAAAGGACGAGGGGTTGAACGTAAAGGTAGTGCCCCTTCCCGAGGGACTCGACCCCGATGACGTAATAAAACAGCAGGGCGCAGAGGGCTATCAAAAATGCCTTGATGCGGCAATGCCCCTTATCGACTATAAATTAAAGGTCATCAAGCGCAATTTCGATGTGTCCAACACGGTGGACAAGCGTAATTTTATTGCGGAGGCGCTTGAGGTCGTTAAAACCTCCGAAACAGAGACAGAGAGGGAGGAATTACTGAAACAACTCCGTGCCGAAACGGGCGTATCGTTAGAGGCGTTAAAAAAAGATTTAGCGGCAAAGCGACCCGAAAAGCCCCTTCAAAAGGTTCAAAGTGAGCCTGCGCAGAAGAAAGACACGGCGGACGTAGTGCAGAAGGCGTCGAGGTTCGTTATTGCGGGACTGCTGTTTAACGAAGATTACGCAAAAGATGCGGATATTTCTTCCATTCAGTTCGTTGGCGACGTCCATAAAATAATAGCTAAATATATTCGCAGTAAAAGGCTTATGGAAGAGCCCGTGCGTTTAAGCGAGCTTTTCGATTTCTTTGACGAACATACGCCCGAACACGAAGAGCTTTGCAGGATTTTAGACTATGCGGACGGCGGCGGTTTAGAGGGTGACGTCGGCGAAAAGTACTTCAACGATTGCCTTATTAAGCTTAAGCTCAACGGGATAGACGAAGAAATAAGCGCATTGACTAAGAGCCTTAGCGGAATATCGGACTTGATTGAGAGGGCGAAAGTCGCCCAAAAAATCAGCGATTTGGCAAAACTAAAAGAGAAAATCAAAACAGGAAAAAGCCTTTAAAAACTTTAAGGTATAGGTAAAAAAAATGAGTATATCCGAACAAAAACTTAACGAAATTTTAAAGCAGATTATCGACGCACACTCTTTCAAGGGTGCGATAACGACCAACGCTCTTTGCGACGTGCTTGAAAAGTACGACACGACCCCCGCTCAGGTTGACTATGTATATAAGTCAATTGCGGAAGTCGGTATTCAGATTATCGACGAGGCGGAGAGGGACAGAGAGTTGTACGAACAGGCCCTTTCCGATATAAGCTTAGACGACCCCGTTAAGATGTATTTGAAGGACATTGGAGAAGTTCCCCTTCTCTCCGCCGACGACGAAATAGAGTTGGCAAAGCGTATTCAAGAGGGCGACGAAGAGGCTAAGAAAAAGCTCTCGGAGGCAAACTTAAGGCTCGTCGTATCAATCGCAAAGCGCTACGTCGGCAGAGGTATGCTCTTTTTGGACTTAATTCAGGAAGGCAACATAGGTCTTATGAAGGCGGTTGAAAAGTTCGACTACGAAAAGGGCTTTAAATTCTCGACCTACGCAACTTGGTGGATAAGACAGGCTATCACGAGGGCTATTGCCGACCAGGCAAGGACTATTCGTATCCCCGTGCATATGGTCGAAACAATCAATAAACTCACACGAGTTTCAAGAGTGCTGTTGCAGACCTTGGGGCGTGAACCCAGCCCTGCGGAAATCGCCGCAGAGATGGGCGTATCCGAGGAAAGAGTACGAGAAATTCAAAAGATTGCGCAGGACCCCGTATCTTTAGAAACGCCTATCGGCGAGGAAGAAGATTCGCACCTCGGGGACTTCATAGAGGACGAAAGGTCTATAACCCCTTCCGACAGCGTGTCTACGACTATGCTAAAGGAGACGCTTATCAATGTGTTGAGTACCTTGACCCCCCGTGAGGAAAAGGTTTTGCGTCTTCGCTACGGCGTGGACGACGGCAGACCCAGAACGCTTGAAGAGGTGGGCAAGGAATTTAACGTAACCAGAGAGCGTATCAGGCAGATAGAGGCTAAAGCGCTTAGAAAGCTCCGTCATCCTTCCCGTTCAAAGCATCTTAAAGATTTCCTCGATACCTAATGGGCAGGATAGAGGAAATCTGCTCCTATATAGACGAGTGCGAAAGCTTTGCCGACGTTGGGTGCGACCACGGCTACTGCACATTGCACGCCTTAAAAAGCGGCAAGTGCAAGACGGCGGTAATTTCCGACCTGTCGGCAAAATCGCTCTCTAAGGCTGAAAGGCTGTTGGAAAAGTATATCGCCGAGGGCAGGTGCAAATCGGTCTGCGGCGACGGGCTTGAAGGCGTAGATAGAGAGTGCGAGCTTGTGCTTATAGCGGGTATGGGCGGTATGGAGATAATCAAAATTTTAACCGAGGGGTTTATCCCCCGAAGATTTATCTTCCAACCGATGAAAAATGCGGAAGAGCTGAGAGGGTTTTTAATCGAAAGCGGCTGTAAAATCACCGTAGACGATATCTTCTGCGACGGCAAGTATTATTTTATAATCAAGGGCGAAAAGTCGGGCGGAACGAAAGAGTACGGCAAGGAAGAGCTTGCCTTCGGCAGAGACAGTTTAAAGAACCCTGTGTTCAAAGAATTTGCCGAGGAAGAGATAAAAAAGCTCTCGGCATTTAAGCTCACGCTTGCGCTTGAAGAAAAGATAAATTTTATTAAAAAGGCGGCGTCTTTACAATGAAAGTCGAAGAAGTTTTACATATTTTGGAGGAGCGCATAGCCCCCGTTGCGCTGTCGGACGCATTCTGCGCTAAATATAAGATGTACGACAACAGCGGCATTATAATCAACTGCGGCAACCCAGTTACGGGCGCACTGTTTTCGTTGGACTTTTCGGAGGCGGCGGTAAAGGCGGCAATTGATAAGGGCTATAATTTATTAATCACTCATCACCCTGCAATCTACGGCGGCGTATCCCGTATAGATATAGAGCAGGACAGCAAGTCCCGTGCTATCGAAAACTGCATTAAAAACGGAATTTCGGTCATCTCTATGCACCTCAATTTCGACGTCGCTCCCGAGGGTATCGACTATTATTTAATGCTCGGATTGGGCGGTAAAAACTGTGCCGTCTGCGCACCCGTTACGGGCGGCGGCTACGGCAGGGCGTACGAGGTAGAGCCTGCGCATATAAAAGATTTTTTAAAGAAGATTTCAGCCGAATTTAGAACGCACAGGGCGGTCTATCACGGCGACGAAAATATAATAGTAAGCAAAGTCGGCTCGTTCTGCGGGGCGGGTTGCGACGATACGAATATGCGGTTTGCAAAGGATAACGGTTGCAACCTCTTCGTTTCGTCCGACTTAAAGCACCACGAAATTGCCGAGCTCGTTGAAAGCGGTATCGGCGTATTAGAGCTTACTCATTATTGTGCGGAAAGCTACGGTTTTAACCGCATTTATGAAAATTTAAAGGAAAGCATAACAATACCTTCGTCGTTTTTGTTCGACGAAAGGTTTGCATAACGGGAGGAAACATATATGTCACAAATTTCACAGCTCTTGCTCTATCAGGAAAAGGATTCCGAGCTTTTAAAGCTCGAACAGGAGGTTTCGGCATCCGACGAGCGTAAAAAGTTTATGCAGACGCAGAGCTTTATGAAAAAGGCGTCGGAGAAGTTGGACCAGTTAGACGCCAAGAGCAGCGGTCTTTTAACCCGCCTCGAGGCGCTTGAACAAAGCTATAAAGAGCTTGCGGAAACGTTAAAGGACTTCGAACACCTCGACGAACTCGTAGAAGAGGGCGCTGACCTTTCCTTCTATCAGCGCAATGCAGCTAAGATTGCCGAACAATTAAAGGCACTTAAGGCGGAAATAAACGCACTTATTGCGGCGTCAAAGGATACGACGGAAGAGTATCAAACGCTTAAGAAAAAGGTAATCGCAACACAGAAACAAATCCCCGAAATAGATGCGGCGTATAAGGCTTTTAAAAAGACGAAACAGGCGACGATGGACGCCGTATCGGACGAGCTTAATTCGCTTGCGGCGTCGATTGACCCCGAAGTGTTACGCAAATATCAAGTAAAACGCTCCGAAAGGATATTCCCCATAATCTGCGAGATTAGAAACGATAGGTGTTCTCAATGCGGTATAGAGCTGTCGATTGCAGACAAGGATAAGACGGCGGGCGGCGGCGTCGTGGAATGCGAAAACTGCCACAGGTTTTTATACAGAAAGGCGTAAAATTAAGAAGCGTAGACGATTATGGATTATTCAAATAAACTACTTGCTGTATTCGGCGACAGCATAGCCAACGGCTCGGGCAATTCCGATTTCGGCGTAGGCGAATACTTAAAAAAGGATTTAGGTTTTTCTCTTAAAAAATACGCAATCGGCGGCGCAAGGGTGGGCTTTAAGCAGGGCAAGAGTTGGCTTGTAGAGCAGGTTAAAAAGGCGCTTACAGAAGGTATCGAACCCGACTATATCGTCTTTAACGGCTTTACGAACGACTGCAATATATCCGAGGGCGCAACCGAGCCCGACGTGCCTTTGGGCGAAATTTCGCAAGGCTATACGGGGTTTGATATAAATACAGTAACCAAGCAGGACACTTTCAGCTACTGCTTTGAAACGGTTTTGTACACCTTTATGACGGCTTTCCCCAAGGCAAAAATTCTCTTCTTCCGCCCCCACAATATGGGCAGAAGGGACGATAAATTGCAAAAACTCTACGGCGAAAGGGCGATAACTCTTTGCAAAAAGTGGGGCGTTGCATACGTCGATATCTATTCCGAAAGCGGTATGAACACCTTTTTGGAAAGCCACAGAGATTTATTCACCTTTGATAGCTACGGGTGGGGTAAGGGCGATTGCACGCACCCCAACGCACTCGGCTACGAACTCAAGTATATGCCATTAATCGAGGCTAAGATAAAGGAATTATAATTATGAAAGTTTTATTAATTAACGGCAGCACGCACGAAAAAGGCACGACGAGTGCGGCGCTCGATACAATCGTAAAGGAATTAAAGGCGCAGGGGGTTGACAGCGAAGTGGTATGCTTAGGCACCGCCGCAGTACATAGCTGTATGGGCTGTGCAAGCTGTCAAAAGACGGGCAAATGCGTATTCGACGACGACCCCGTAAACGCAATCGGGCAAAAGGTAAAGGAAGCCGACGGCTATATCTTTGCCGCACCCGTTCACTACGCGTCTCCTGCAGGCGCAATCATTGCTCTTATGGACAGGCTTTTCTACGCCTACGGCAAGTATATGAAGTTCAAGCCCGCCGCAAGCGTGGTTGCTGCGCGTAGAGCAGGTACAACGGCTTCGTTTGACGTACTCAACAAGTATATACAGATTAACTCAATGCTTCAAGTTCCTTCAACTTATTGGAATATGACCTTCGGCGCAAATGCCGAACAGGCACTTCAAGACGAAGAAGGCGTAACGATTATGAGAGCGATTGCGTCTAACATGGCTTGGCTTTTGAAACTTCTCAACTCTGCAAAGGGTACGGATTTGGAAAAGCCCGTAATAATTGAAAAGGTCAAGACCAACTTTATTAGGTAGTAAAAACAGGTTAGGCGTTTGTCCGTTATTTTAAATATTAAATACCTTACTCTCGCTTTCCCTAAAGAATAGGGAAAGTGGGTCGCACCCCAAGTGCGAGCCGATAGAG
>JBJFAF010000078.1:0-3597 GCA_051887755.1 Candidatus Coproplasma sp. | reverse complement strand
AAGCAGCATAGAAATTACCTTTAAGATTAATTCCGCAAAGGGCAGGTTTAGGCTCTATTACGCAATGCCCCGCATCTTTTGCAAAAATATACCCGTCTCCCGTAGAACCCGTGCTTGGATAACTTACACCGCCCGTACATACGATTACTTTATCGGTCTCGAAATTACGTTTTTTACCGTCAATTTCAAATATTATGTCTGACACAGTACTGTTCAAAACATTAATTTTGCCGACTTTAGCGTTAAAAACGAACTTTACGCCGTATTTTTGGCAGAGCTTTTCTAAACACTTAGTCACGTCGCTCGCCTTGTCGCTGACGGGGAAAACCCTATTTCCCCTTTCGACTTTAAGCTTTAAGCCGCCCTCTTCTAACAGAGCCATTAAGTCCTCAGGTGAAAAGCTATTTATCGCACCCGTCAAAAATTTGGAGTTGTTTACGACGTTTTTCAAAAACTCGTATGGCGGCACGCAGTTGGTAACGTTACAGCGCCCCTTGCCTGTGATATAAATCTTTTTACCGCATTTTTCGTTACGTTCAAAGACGGTTACGCTGTTGTTATTTTTCGCCGCCGCATAAGCGGCAACAAGCCCTGCCGCACCTGCGCCGATAATCGATACTTCCATAAGATAGCTTAAAGCGGCGTAAATTTATTACGCCGCAAAAATTTTATACGGGATAGACCTTGTTGGGGTTTTTAGCCATATCGGAATCAACGCCCATCTTCTGCGCCTTACGCCATTTAAAGAAGTTTTCTGAAACTTCGGGGAATAACGCGTAGGAAAGTACGTCTTCTTCCTTTTCATAGAAACCTTTTTCCTTAACGGTTTTGGTTAAGGTATCCATTTCGTCGCTGATTAAATCTGCGGGACGGCAGGTTACGACATCTTCACCGTTTGCGGTACACTGTTTTAATATATCGGCGTTAACTTCGCCGGGAACTTTGCCGTATTTACCTAAAATTAAATCCTTATATTGTGCTGTGATGGTCTTATACTTACCCAAAAGCACATTCCAAACTGCCTGAGTTCCGACAATTTGGCTTGACGGCGTTACCAACGGGGGATAACCGCAGTCTTTTCTCACTTCGGGAACTTCAGCAAGACATTCCATAAGCTTGTCTTCTTTACCTGCCTGCTTGAGCTGGTTCATGAGGTTGGACATCATACCGCCGGGAACCTGATACAACAGGGTATTAATATCAATTCTTCTAACCTTAGGATTGAGGAAACCGTCTTTTTCAAGCCTCTGCGCAACTCCGTTAAAGTGCTTAACGATGGGCAAAAGCTTTTCGATTTCGATACCCGTATCGTACTGTGTGCCCTTCAATGTAGCGACGAGGGGCTCGGTTGCGGGGTTAGACGTGCCGTTGCCGAGGGGCGAAAGCGCACAGTCAACGATATCTGCACCGCCCTGTATCGCCATAAGGTTTATCATATCGCCCGTACCCGTAGTATTGTGGGTATGAACGTGGATTTTCGTTTCGGGTCTTAACTCAGCCCTGATTTCCTTAACGAGGTCGTATACGGTGAAAGGCAACAAAAGATTTGCCATATCCTTAATACAGATATTGTCCGCCCCCATGTCTTCGAGCTGTTTTGCAAGGTGAACGAAGTACTTAGTCGTATGAACGGGGCTCGTGGTATAGGACATCGTAGCCTCGCATACGCACTTGCCGCCAACCCCGTACTTTTTGATTGCTTTCATAGACGCCTCAAGGTTTCTGGGGTCGTTTAATGCGTCGAATACCCTTATTACGCCTACGCCGTTTTCAATTGACTTTTCAACGAAGCTCTCCACTACGTCGTCAGCATAGTGCCTGTAACCGAGCAAGTTCTGACCTCGGAGCAACATTTGGATAGGCGTCTTTTTAAGATACTTCTTTAAATTTCTAAGTCTGTCCCAAGGGTCTTCGTTTAAGAACCTTAAGCAGGAGTCGAAAGTTGCCCCTCCCCACGCCTCAAGCGAATAGTAGCCGATTTCGTCCAAAAGGGGCAAAACGGGTTCCATTTCCTCAAATTTCATACGGGTTGCCGCCTGAGATTGATGCGCATCCCTTAAAATAGTATCGGTAATATAAATCTTTCTCTTTTCCATATTTTTTAAAACTCCATTAAGCAATAACCGACGCAACGACGGCGGCGGCCGCAGTACCGTCTACATATCCGCCGAAACAAGCAAGCAAAATACCTGCCGCAATTGCAGAGCCGAGCACGCCCGCAACGTTAGGTCCCATTGCGTGCATAAGCAAGTGGTTTTGAGGGTCGTACTCCCTGCCTACGTCTTCCGAAATTCTCGCAGCCATAGGCACGGCAGAAACGCCCGCCGAACCAATTAACGGGTTAATCTTACCCTTGGTAATCTTGCACATAATCTTAGCGACGAGCAAACCGCCAATCGTGCCGCAGATGAATGCGAACAAACCGAGCAAGATTATATAAAGCGTCTGCACCTGAAGGAACAGCTCGCCCTTTGCCTTACAGCCTACGGCAAGCCCTAAGAATATCGTAATTGTATTCATAAGCCCGTTCTGCGCCTGAGAAGAAAGTCTGTCCACAACCCCCGATTCCTTAAATAGGTTGCCGAGCATAAGCATACCCAAAAGAGGAACTGCCGAAGGAAGAATTATTCCCACGACCAAAGTAACGATTATGGGGAATAGAACCTTTTCAATCTTGCTTACCTGACGGAGCTGTTTCATTCTAATCGTACGCTCTTTCTTTGTTGTAAGCAACCTCATAAGCGGCTTTTGAATTATAGGTATCAAAGCCATGTATGAGTAAGCCGCAATAGCTATCATAGGCAACAGGTCGTCCGCCAATTTCTTAGTGACGTAAATTGCCGTAGGTCCGTCCGCACCGCCGATAATTGCGATAGACGCCGCCTCTGCAACCGAGAAACCGAGGAAAATAGCAAGCAGGAACGCAATAAATACGCCAAGCTGTGCGCCCGCACCGATAAGCATACTCTTGGGGTTTGCAATTAACGGTCCAAAATCCGTCATACAGCCTATTCCAAGGAATATAAGCGGAGGATAAATAACTTTATCTACGCCGAAGTAAAGATACCACAAAAGCCCTTTATTTACTACCGCATCGTAGCTTTCGTTGAGGACAAACGAATAGTCGAATACTTCGTGGAATTTCGTAACGCCTTCCACAACGTCGCACTGAATAAACCCTTGAATCGAATAGGTATTCATAAATTCAGCGTAACCCATCGACGAGGTAAGCCCGTTTACTAAATTTGCGTAACTACTATAGTAAGTTACATCGTTACCGTTTATAAACCCTTCCCTTACGAACACCTGTACGTCGCCCGCCATATAGACGGCTATATTTTCATAGCCGTTGAACACGCCAAGCTTTAGCGAGGTATCCACGGGGTGAGTTCCCCAAAGTTCAGCCTCTGCGCCGGGTAAGTTAATGAGGAACATACCGAACGCTATGGGCAGCAAGAGCATGGGCTCGAACTTCCTAACGATTGCAAGGTACATAAGTATGAAAGAGATTAAAAGCATAACGTAGTTCTGCCATTCTCCTCTCATAAAGCCCATATCGTTAAAGAGGTTTACGAAGATTTGACCCATGTTGCTGCT
>JBJFAF010000077.1:11972-15581 GCA_051887755.1 Candidatus Coproplasma sp. | reverse complement strand
TCCCCTCCGAAGAGGGAGAGACCGAGCTCAAGGTTAAAAGGGGTATGCTCCTCGTATGCGTAGAGGATACTGTGTTGACCTCTTGTTTATATAACGGCGACTTTATCAAAAAGGAAAACATCATTCCTAAGAGCTTTTTAACCACCGTCAAGGTTGAAAGAAATCTTTTAAAGGAATCTATCGAGCGTGCGGCAATTTTAGTCCGCAGCGACAAAAATAGTCTTATAATAATGGACGTAACCTCCGACAGGATTGAGGTTTCTTCAAATTCCGAAATAGGTAACGTAAAAGAACCCGTTAAGGCTGTAACCGAAGGCAAAGATTTGAAGATTGCAATGAATTCCAAGTTCATATCCGAGGCGATAGGAGCTTTAAAGGAAGACGAGATTGTTTTATGCTTTAATAATCAGGTTCAGCCATTTATTTGTCAAAACGAACAAAATAAAGATGTTCTTTATTTAATTTTGCCTGTAAGAACGGGCAATAATGCTTGACTTAAACTAATAAAAAAATGTAAAATAAAGCGGTACTGTCCCGAAAAGCGTTTTTCGGGACGGAATTTGATTTTAAAAAATTTCAGTAAAGAAAAATAATAAACGGAGTAAACAACAATGAAAAGAACTTATCAACCTAAAAAGAGAACGAGAAGTAAGGTTCACGGATTCAGAAAGCGTATGGCGTCTACCGCAGGCAGAAAGGTACTTAAAAGACGCAGAGATAAAGGCAGAAAGCGCATTTCCGCATAACGGCTTTTAATGAAGTATCTCAGGCTTAAAAAAAGCGGTGATTTTTCCAAACTGTTCAATAAGGGGAAAAGAGTATATTCCCCTTATCTCACCGTTATTTATATGCCGTCTAAACAAACGGTGATGGGCGTCGCCATATCAAAAAAGCACGGTAAAGCGGTAAAGCGCAACCGTATTAAAAGGCTTGTAAGGGCGGCGTTTATCGCCAGCTATCCGAATTTAAACGGTTGTTACAGTATGGTAATATTGCCCAAGGTCTGCCCTGAATACACTTTTAAAGATTTCGAAAGGAGTTTAAATTCCTGCTTTAAGAGGATGGAAGGGTAATGGGGTATTATCTTTGCAGACCGTGGCTGTGGTTAAAAATTTTCGGTATGCACGCAATCGTGTGGTATCAAAAATATTTATCCAAACACACCTGTCTATACGAACCGACCTGTTCGGAGTATACCCTCCGATGCATAAATAATCACGGGTTCATAATAGGGGTAATTTTAGGTGCGTGGCGAATTCTTCGCTGCAATCCCTTTTCAAAGGGCGGGTACGACCCTGCGCCCGAAAATCATTTTAAGGTAAAGTGGGTTTTATAATCCGCTGTAAAAATGCACAATGTATAATTTACTGGCTACGGTTACCAACGGAACTTTGGGGTATGGCGTTGCGCAGATTGCAGACGTCAATCTCAATTGGATTGGTCAACTGATACGAATTTTAATAGACGGCATAGGAATCGTAGGCGTAGGTATTATAGTATTTACGCTTATTCTAAAAACGATTGTATTGCCCCTTGATATATATTCAAGGATAAACAGCAAAAAACAGGCTCTCATTATGGACAGAATGAGACCGCAGATGGAAAAACTGCAAAAGCAATACGCCAACGACAAGAATATGTATAACCAAAAGGTTATGGAGTTGCAGAAAAAGAGCGGTTATTCCATGTTCGGCGCCTGCCTTCCTATGATTGTATCATTGGTTATATTCATAATCGTATTCAACGCATTTTCAACCTATTCGCAGTACGCCAACTTAAGGACGTATAACGATATGGTTATAAAGTATAACGGCGTGGTCTTAACCTACGTCGTGGAAAATCCCGACAACCCCGCAACTGACGACGGTTTCCTGTTTGCAGTAGACGAAGACGGGAACTATCTTAAGCTTAACGAAAACGGCGAGCCCGTAGAAGAGGGCAAGAGCGTTTACGACTACACCGCAGATTATCAAAGGTTTACGGTTTATTTTAACAACGCTAAAAAAGCAGCGGATACGGCTTGGGTAGAAAAGGACGAGGACGCCGTATTTACCTACCTTGCCGAAGAGTACAAGCAAAAGAAGGAAGGCTACGAGGGCACGTTCAACGCAGATATGGTAAATTACAAGCCCGACGGCGAATATACTGATACGGCGAAGGCTTTGCGCAACAGCCTTATTAATTATTATATGGAAGAGCCTGCTGCCCTTGCAGTTAAGGAATATTACGAGAGCGGTCACAACAATTCCTTCCTTTGGGTAAAGAATATCTGGTATCCCGACAGCACCTTGAATAAGGAAATTCCCGACTTTTCAAAGTTCAAGTCTACCATAACTCAGGCGACGATTACCGACGCAGACGGCGAATCCTATAACAAGGTTACCTCCGCTTTAGTAGACCAGAAGAACGCTTATAACGGATACTTTATCTTAATAGTGCTTTCAATAGGCTTAATGCTTTTACAGCAGTGGCTTTCTATGCGTGCAAACAAGTCGGTCAACGAGCTCGGCACAGTAGACGGTTCTGGCGCAAGAACCAACAAGATGATGATGATTATGATGCCCATTATCTACGGTATCTTCTCATTCTTCTACAGCGCATCCTTCTCGATTTATATGATTACGAATACGATATACAGCCTTGTAACGATGCTCGTTATAAACAAGTGCGTCGACGTTTGGTTTAAAAAGAAGGAAGAGAGGGGCGAGCTTGAGGAAGTGCTCACCAAAAAGGCAAGGAAGAAGAGCCGTAAGGCGGAGAAAAGGGCAAGAAGAGTAAAGTAAAATTATTTTGGAGTAGAGATGGAGAATAATATTTATACGGGAAAGACCGTCGAAGAGGCGGTAAGCATAGCTTTAGAGGAGCTCAACATAACCCGTGAACAGGCTGAAATAACGATTATTGAAGAGGGAAAGAAAAAGCTTATCGGCAGCGTAAAGGCGCAGGTTAAGGTCGTTAAGAAATTAAGCGACGGCGAGCGGGCTTTGGAGTTCGTGGAAGGGCTTATTTCCGTTATCGGTTTAAACGCAGTATGCGAGCTCGTAGACGATTCCGAAAAGGTTCAAATTAATTTAACTTCTGCCGAGAGCAGCCGTCTTATAGGTCATCACGGCGAATCGTTGGACGCAATTCAGACGCTTGCAGGCGCAGTTGCGAACATCGGCAGGGACGATTATAAAAAGGTTATAGTCGACTGCGAAAACTATCGTGAAAACAGGGAACAGACGCTCATTGCCCTTGCAAACAAGCTCGCTAAAAAGGCGGTTGAAAAACGCAGAAGGATAGCTTTAGAGCCTATGAACCCCTATGAAAGAAGAATCATTCATTCCGCTCTTTCTTCAAGCGAAGAAGTCAAGACCGTATCCGACGGTAAAGAACCCTATAGATTCGTAGTAATCGTACCCAACAACGAGCGCCCTTACGAAAAGAGGGAGCGCAGCGATAGACGCTTTAACAAGAGCAACGACAGGCGCAACGGCAGCAGAGGCGGCGACAGGCGTAGGAGTTCTTCCGAAGGCGTTAAGACCGCTAAAAAGGAAATTCGTTTCGGTACGTTCCTTGGCAACAGCGGCAACAAGGGCGAGTAGTGCGAGTGGTGCGACCACGGCG
>JBJFAF010000077.1:0-11872 GCA_051887755.1 Candidatus Coproplasma sp. | reverse complement strand
AGTGGTGCGACCACGGCGGAGTATCTTAATTGCTTAAATACTTGACCAACTCAATTCCCGTCAAGCGGTAATGCGGTAAATAGTCACCCTTCGGGTGATTAAAGCAGTAATAATTTAATAAATAAAAGTAGGTTTTCGGCTCAACACTACTTTATAAAAAAACCGAGGAGAAGCGTATTAATGCAGAAGGACGGTTTTATTTAACCGTCCTTTTCGTTTAAGCCGTAATACGCACACAATGAGATGACAAAAAGAAAAATTGCAATTTTAATGACCTGCCGTGCAGGCATAATCGCCGCACTGTATGTAGCTTTAACCCTGCCTTTCGGGCAGTTTGCGTTCGGACCATTCCAGATACGCCCGTCGGAAGCCTTGACCATTCTTCCGCTGTTCTATCCCGAGGCAATCGCAGGGCTGTACGTCGGGTGCATACTCGTAAATATTATCTCCGCATATGGAATTTACGACGTGCTATTAGGCAGTCTTGCCACGCTTATTGCGGCGGCTTTAACCTACGCAATAGGTAAGGCTATTAAAAACAAGGTGCTTAAAATAGCCTTGGGCGGTATTCCACCCGTGGTGCTTAACGCATTTTTAGTGCCTGCGGTATGGCTTTTGGCGGGTAGCGATATAGCCTATTGGCTTGAGTTTGCCGTGATGCTGTTAAACGAGAGTATATGGGTTTACGCACTCGGAATACCTCTTTATGTAACTTTTGACAGATTAATCGAAAAGGGCGGCAAAGGAATTATACCTTATTCGTTAATAAAGGCAAAGTGATACAAATTTCACATAAAATATGCCTAAAAAGCTTGAAAATAGCGTAAAAAGCATTTATAATAAACTTAGCAACAGAAATAATAACAGGAGAAGAATAAAATGACGATTACCGAAGCGGTGGCACAGCGTTTGGGTGGCATTCTCAAAGAACGCGGCATGAAAAAGAAGGCTCTTGGCAATTTGCCCGGTGTAAAATCACAGAGTATAAGCAATATATTCCGCAGTAAAAGCGTTGCGGGTATTAGCGTCACGACGCTTTATAGAATTTGCCGAGCTCTTGATATGAGTATGTCCGAATTCTTAAACGACCCTATATTCGATAAGCTCGATTTGCCTGACGAAATGGAAAAGTAATTTAAAACGAAAGGTAAGCCCCTGCGCAAATTAAATTGCGCAGGGGCTTTTAAAGTTTTTTAACTTTATAATTACTTAGAGCAGTTTTTCTTTAAGGTTTCAAGGCACTCGGTGAGCTCTGCGGGGATACGGGTCTTAATAGTGCCCGTATAGTAGTTTTCGATTTCCTCAGCCTCTTTAAGCCACTTTTCCTTATCTACTGCCAAAATGGTCTTAAGGCTCTCGGTGTCGAACTTAACGCCGGGCTTGATTTCGTAGTCAAGGTCGGTAAGGTCGATATCTTCTGCCTTAGGAACGTAGCCGATAGCCGTCTCTTCTGCGTCTACACTGCCTTCGCAACGCTTTAAAATCCATTCCAAAACTCTCATATTGTCGCCGAAGCCGGGCCACATAAAGTTGCCTTCGTCGTCCGTTCTGAACCAGTTAACGTTGAAGATTTTGGGGGGATTTTTAACCTTCTTGCCCATATCAATCCAATGCTGGAAGTAGTCGCCCATATGATAGCCTGCGAAGGGTTTCATAGCCATAGGGTCGTGGCGGAGTACGCCTACTGCGCCCGTTGCAGCCGCCGTCGTTTCGGAGGACATTGCAGAGCCGATGAAGACGCCGTGGTTCCAATCTCTCGACTGATATACGAGGGGAGTGGTGGACGCACGTCTGCCGCCGAAGATGATTGCCGACAGAGGCACGCCTTCTTTAGAGTTGAAGTCGGGCGAAATGCAGGGGCAATTCTGTGCAGGTGCCGTGAAACGGGAGTTGGGGTGAGCCGAGCAGGTCGACTTATCCTTCTTATCGAACTTAGCAGGGTTCCAAGGCTTGCCCGTCCAGTCGATGCAATGTTCAGGTAATTCTTTGGAAAGACCTTCCCACCAAACGGTCATATCGTCGGTATTGAGTGCAACGTTGGTGAAAATCGTGCCGCGCTTGGTTGCAGCGAGTGCGTTGGGGTTGGACTTTTCGTTAGTGCCGGGGGCAACGCCGAAGAAACCGTTTTCGGGGTTTACCGCCCAAAGTCTGCCGTCTGCGCCTACTCTTATCCAAGCGATGTCGTCGCCGACGGTTTCAATCTTATAGCCCTTTTCAAGGTAGTGCTTGGGGGGAATGAGCATTGCAAGGTTGGTCTTGCCGCAAGCGGAGGGGAATGCCGCCGCAACGTACTTTTTAGAGCCGTCGGGGAAGGTCACGCCCAAAATAAGCATATGCTCTGCCATCCAGCCTTCGTACTTGCCAAGGTAGGAAGCTATACGAAGGGCAAAGCACTTTTTGCCGAGCAATACGTTGCCGCCGTAAGCGCTGTTTACCGAAATAATGGTGTTGTCTTCAGGGAAGTGCATAATGTATCTTCTCTCGGCGTCTACGTCGCAGCTTGCGTGTAAACCCTTAATGAAATCGCCGTCCTTGCCTAAAGCTTCTAAAACTTCCTTGCCGACTCTGGTCATAATGCACATATTAAGTACGACGTAGATGGAGTCGGTCACTTCGATGCCGTATTTAGCAAAGCTGCTGCCTACGACGCCCATAGAATAGGGGATAACGTACATCGTCCTGCCCTTCATAGAGCCGATTGCGATTTCCTTACAGAGCTCGTAACCCATCTTGGGGTCCATCCAATAGTTGATAGGACCTGCGTCCTCTTTGTTGGTGGTGCAGATAAACGTCCTGTCTTCAACACGGGCAACGTCGTTCACCTTAGTGCGGTGGAGGTAGCAGTCGGGAAGAAGGGACTGATTAAGCTTGATAAGCTCGCCGCTTTCAACGGCCTCTTTTCTCAATTCGTCAATCTGTGCTTGACCGCCGTCAATCCACACGATTTTATCGGGCTGGCAAAGAGCCGCACTCTCGTTCACAAACTTGAGAATTTTCTGATTCTTAGTAGGTACCATATATATCTCCTTAAAATAATAATCTATCTTAGCAACCGTAAAGCTTTTTCGCCTTGCGGTATTTTAATCGTAAAAAAGGTTAAAACATTTTATTCGGTCATTTTATATTATAACAAACGGAATGCAAATTTGCAAATAAAATAAACGAATTGCTTAAAATACGGGATAAATTGCGTACGGCTAAAATGCCGCTATAAGTATTAATGACAAAATAAGCGTAAATTATTCATAACCCGCCCGAATTTTTGTAAGTAAGTGTAATATCATAATCAAAAAGGGGGGAAACTGCTTTGGCGGGATATTTAAAAAAAATTGCCGTTATAAAACAGCTTAAGGGCGGTTTTTCGGCGGACGGCGGCGTTATTTCGGGTTTGGTAAAGTTGGAAACTTACGCAGGGTATTTAAAGGCGGAGGTGTCTTTAATCAACTTTGCGCCCCTGTCGGATGGGAGGTACGTTTTCGGCATATCCGACGGGGTGAACGTCGTCGTGTTCGAGGACGTATTTTTCGAGTGCGAAAGTGCGTTTAACTGCGAAAAGGGCTTTGCCTTCGTCGTGTGTTTTTGTCACGGCGGTGCGGCGCCCATAGCCTCCGCCTACTGCGGTCAGGCGGCGAGCTATTTGCCTGCCCTCACGCAGGAAATACAAAAAAGGGAGCAGGTAAGCCCAAAAAAGTCCAACGGCGCCGCCTACGACGACGAGGCGATAAGCGAGGTCAATTATTATGAAAATAAAGCTGATAAAGACGATAAGTCTGTACTCGAAGATAAAGAGGAAGAAAAATTGTCGCAGTCAAGCGGCGAAGATGAAGAGGATATACGCCCTGTCAAAATCTCGAAAGGCGGCTTGAGCGAACGTGAAGAGGCGAATGCGGAAGAGCCTACGGGCGACCTTAACGGGGAGCAAACGGAGTGCGGCGAGCAAGAGCGTGAGGAGCTCTCGGGTGGGCTTGCAGGCGGCGACTTCTATTCGCGCATGCAAGGGGATATAGAGAGGATATTTTCCGAATACCCCAAAGAGAGCGATTTAGAGGAGGTAATAGAGGGCAGTCGTTTCGTAAAAATAAGCTACGGCGACGGTGCGTATTATGTGTTCGGCGTGCTATATATAGGGGGCAATCCCGCATACATATGCTACGGAGTACCCTCCTTAAACGCTCAGGAACCGCCCAAAAGTTTAAAGGGTTTTTCAAGCTATATCCCCTGTAAAAAGGGCGGTTATTGGATGACCTATCAAGACGCAAGGACGGGCGTAAGCGTGGGGATAGAGATTACTTAAAAAAAGAATAAAGAAGAAATAATAAAGAATAAATGCGGTGGGATTATTTATAATAATTATTCCATAAAATTACTTAAGTCCTTTAAAGGGTTTAAATGTGAGCATTGCATATATCTCAAACAGTGCGCTTACGGCGCATACCGCCAAAAATGAACGCATTGCGATGAGGTTGTTAAAGCTGAAAAGCATTAAAAGATTATAGCCCGTAAAGGCGTATACGCCGCCGAAGAGGGCTAAAAGAATTAAATTGACCGTGCATAAAATACAAGTTAAACGCATACTTTCAGTATGCGCTTTTTGTTAATAAAAATTATTTTTAAGCTAAATTTAAAGCAAGTGCCGCCATATAGTTTACAATCGTGCGCAAATTTAGTAAAATGCGAGTATGTTCAGGATTTGGGCTAAGGTTATAAAAGACGGCAAAATAATCAAGCAGACTACCTACGAAAAGGACGACAAGTTTGCCTATTCGCACTTTTTCAACTATCTTGCGGACGTGTGCGAGGAGTTGGATATTGCAACTCCCATTCTTCTTAAGACGCATATCTTTAACTACGCCAAGTTTAACACCGTGCGCTTTTTGCCGAGAGATTTTGCAGAAACCGTGGACTTTGATAAACTTATTTTAGAAAATATCGTGGTCAAATAATTGACCGACGGAGGTTTTTATGGAACAAATCGACAGGGATATAATCGAGATTTTAAACGCCGATTCCCGTACGCCTAACGACAGGCTTGCGGCAATGCTCGGCGTTACCGAAGAGGAGGCGGCGGCAGCCGTCCGCTCGCTCGAAGAGAGGGGCGTTATCGTCAAGTACACCGCAATTATAAACAGAGATGCGGCGGGTGACGAGGACGGCGTAGAGGCGTTAATCGAAGTCAAAGTCACCCCTCAGCGTGGCGCAGGTTTCGACAATATCGCACAGGAGATTGCCGAGCACGAGGAAGTTAAAAACCTCTATCTTATGAGCGGTGCGTACGACTTAGCCGTTATCGTCGAGGGCAAGTCCTTAAAGAGCATTTCCCGTTTCGTATCCGAGCGTATCTCCACCTACGACACGGTTCTCTCCACGGCAACCCACTTCATTTTAAAGAAGTACAAAGTCGAGGGGGCGCTGATGAAGAGGAGTGAGGAAAAAGCCAGACTTCACGTCTCGCCTTAACAGTTTTCTCTGTAAATATGCGTCGTATTTCGGCGTTGCAGTTGATAGCTCATAAATACCGACGTCATTGCGAGGTGTGAAACGCTGCGGCAATCTCAGTGGGTATGTTGTTGGCAGTTCTGATATTTTTACCGTATTACGGTTAAGATTATTTAGAAACAGTCCGCCCTTAATCAATGGGATTGCCACGTCACTACGTTCCTCGCAATGACGGCACTAAGACATTATAAAAACAAAAAAAATTATGAGAAGTTTTGTAAACGAACGCTCGAGGGGGCTTAAACCGAGCGGTATAAGAAAATTTTTTGATATAGTTCAAGTTATGGACGGGGCAATCTCACTCGGCGTGGGCGAGCCCGATTTCATAACGCCCTTCTATATCCGTGACGCCGCAGTGCGCTCTATAAAAAAGGGGCTCACGCAGTACACGGGCAACAGGGGCTTGCCCGAACTTAGGGAGAATATCTGCCGCTATATGTGGGAGAGGTTTTCCGTCAAGTGCGACCCTGCGCATACCTTGGTTACGGTAGGCGCAAGCGAGGCAATCGATTTAACCCTTCGCGCAATCTGCGAAAAGGGCGACGAAATTTTGGTGCCCGAACCCTGCTACGTCTCCTACGCACCGTCCGTGACCCTATCCGACGGAACGCCCGTTGCGGTCAACTGTACGGCGGATAACGACTTCGTTTTAACGCCTCAGCAGTTGGAGGCGGCGATAACCGAAAAGACTAAGGCGTTAATCCTCGCCTATCCCAACAACCCCACGGGCGCAATTATGACCAAGGAGCAGTTGGAGGCGTTGATTCCCGTCATAGAAAAGCACGACCTCTTGGTCATTTCCGACGAAATTTACGCCGAACTTACATACGGCTATAAGCACGTTTCAATTGCGTCGTTGGGCAATATGCGGGGGCGTACGGTGGTTATAAACGGTTTTTCCAAGGCTTTTGCAATGACGGGTTGGCGAATAGGTTTCGTGTCCGCACCCGAAGAGATTGACGAAGCGATTTTCAAAATTCACCAATACGGCATTATGTGTGCGCCGAGAGTTTCTCAGCACGCCGCAAACGCCGCCTTGACGGAGGGCTTTACCGACGGCTTTGCCGAGGTCGAGAGTATGAAGGAAGAGTACTGCCGCAGGGGCAGGTTTATGGTAAACGCATTCAATTCTTTAGGGCTTAAATGCTTTGCCCCTAAGGGTGCGTTCTACGTTTTCCCCTCGGTCGAAAGCACGGGACTTAGCGGAGAGGAATTTGCAACCCGTCTGTTGAACGAACAAAAAGTTGCCGTCGTTCCCGGCACGGCTTTCGGAGAGGCAGGGGCTAACCACGTTCGCTGTTCGTACGCCACCTCTCAGGAAAATTTATCCGAGGCAATAGGGCGAATAACTAAGTTTGTAAAGGGCTTAAAGTAAATTCTTCCGCACCCCGCCCATTTAAGGGTAACGGGGTATAATAATTTGACAATTTTTTAATTTAACTATATAATAGTGAATAAGCGTAAGCATAGCTTACGTTTATTGCTTTATAAAAAAGGCTCTGTCGCAATACCCAATTGATTTTTGGCGGAAAAATACGGCGCAATACTGCTTGCTATGCTCGGTTACATACCGAAGATGGTATGCGCCCTTGCAAAGCAATTGTCCTGCTTGTATTTTTCTCGCCCAAACGCAAAAGTTAAAGCTTTTGCTAATCAACCGTTTCTTGCGCCATCGCCTATAAAAACAAAAAACCACATTCAATATAATCAAGGGGTAATAAAATGGCAGAACAGCAGTTTGTTATGACAAAAAAGAACTACGATGATTTAGTTGCAGAGCTCGACAATCTCGTAATGGTAAAGAGACCTGAAATCATCGAAAGAATTGCAGAGGCGCGCTCTCACGGCGACCTTTCGGAAAACGCAGAGTACGACGCCGCAAGGGAAGAACAGCGTTCAAACGAGGGCAAGATTGCAGAGCTTGAATATCAGATTAAGAACGCCGTAATTCAGGAAGAAATCACCGACAACAGCTACGTTCACTTGGACAGCGTGGTGACCGTTTTGGACGAAGAGTTCGGCGAAGAAGAGACCTACACCATAACTTCCGTAACCGACGTAGACGTTATGGCGGGGCGTATCTCCTCCGAATCTCCCGTCGGTGCGGCGCTTATGCGTAAGCGTGTGGGCGACAAGGTTGCGGTAACCTGTCCCGACGGCTCTACCTACAGTTTAGTAATCAAGGAAATCAAGTAAGAATTTATGGAAAACAACGTAAACGATACCCCTTTAACCGAGGAAGAGGAACAACTTAAGCTTGCCGAACAGGCGCAGATTCGCCGTGATAAGCTTGCAAAGCTCGTATCCGAGGGCAAAAACCCCTACGAAAAGACTAAGTACGATTTTACGGCTAATTCTTCGCAGATAAAAAACAACTTCGAAGAGTACGAAAATAAGGAAGTCTTGCTTGCGGGAAGATTAATGAGCCGCCGCATTATGGGCAAGGCGAGCTTTTGCCATATCGCAGACAGGGACGGGCAGATTCAGCTCTACGTCCGCAGAGAAGACGTCGGCGAAGACGACTACTTATCTTTTAAAAAGGACTACGACATCGGCGATATTATCGGCGTTAAGGGCATAGTTTTCAAGACGCAGACGGGCGAAATCTCGGTACATTGCAATCATATCGAAATGCTGTCCAAGTCGCTTTTGCCCCTTCCCGAAAAGCAGCACGGCTTGGTCAACACGGATATGCGCTATAGGCAGAGGGACTTGGACTTAATCGTCAACCCCGAAGTGAGAAAGACGTTCGTCCTTCGCTCTAAAATCTTAAAGGAAATCAGGGCGTATCTCGACGATATGGGCTACTTGGAGGTAGATACCCCCGTGCTTACGCCCCTTGAAATCGGTGCGTCCGCACGCCCCTTTAAAACCCACCACAATGCGCTCGATATGGATATGTATCTTCGTATCGAAACCGAGCTCTACTTAAAAAGGCTCATCGTCGGCGGGCTTGAAAGGGTTTACGAAGTGGGCAGAATATTCCGCAACGAGGGTATGGACGCATTCCATAACCCCGAGTTCACTTCGATTGAAATGTATCAGGCGTACACCGACTACTTCGGTATGATGGACTTAATCGAAGACCTGTACAGGACGGTTACGATTAACGTATGCGGTACGGATAAAATCACTTATCAGGGTACCGAAATCGATATGGGCAAGGCTTGGACAAGGCTTACTATGAAGGAGGCGGTTAAAAAGTACTGCGGTGCCGACTATGATAGTTGGGCTACTGACGAAGAGGCTCGTACCGCCGCAAAGGAGCTTAACTGCGAAGTGCCCGAGGGCGAAAAGGCGACCAAAGGTCATGTTCTTATTGCGCTCTTCGACGAATTCGTTGAAGCAAATCTCGTTCAGCCCACGATTATCTATGACTATCCCGTTGAAAATTCACCCTTGGCAAAGCGCAAGCCTTCCGACCCTGCGTTTACCGAGAGGTTTGAATACTTCATCTGCTCTCACGAGTTCGGCAACGCCTTCTCAGAGCTCAACGACCCTATCGACCAGCGTCAACGCTTTACCAAACAGGCGGAGGAGAAAAGGGCAGCAGAGCCCGGCTGTAACGCCAAGGTGGACGAAGACTTTATCACCGCCTTAGAGTACGGCTTGCCCCCCACGGGCGGTCTCGGTATGGGCGTAGACAGGTTAGTTATGTTGCTTACGGACAGCTCGACGATAAGGGACGTAATACTCTTCCCCACAATGAAACCTAAGAAATAATTCTCTTCATATATACTTCGCAATAGTTCGTCGCCTTTGCGTTTTGGCTCGGTCATTTACGTCATTGTAAACTCCCGTCGCCAAAGCCGCAGGCTCCTGCTCTTGCTCGTATCTCTGAAGAGAGATGGGGTTGGGTGAGTTCTGCGCCTTCCTTGTCTTGCTCGCATCTTTCCAGAGAAATGGGGTGTACGGCTCGGCGTATTTTTCGGTCATTTACCATTAAGTAAACTCCCTTCGCCAAAGCCTCGCTCTCCTGCTCTTACTCGTTTCTTTTCAAAGGAACATACCCAAATAAGGTGAAGAAGTAATGTATAATTACGAAATACTGACTCAACTAAATAAATTCAAAGGTAAAGACAAGGTGCGTATGCATGTGCCCGGGCATAAAAATTCCTCCGATTTTAGGACGAATTTCCCCATTGCCCCGATAGACTTTACCGAGCTTGATTTTGCCGACGATTTGAACTGCCCTACGGGCGTAATCAAAAAGGCGCAGGAAGATATTGCCGAAATTTTAGGTGCAAAAAGGGCGTATATCACGACGGACGGCTCGTCGTCGGGCGTTATGGTCATGCTCTTCTGCGCTCAGGCGCACGGCAACAAAATCATCGTGCCCCGCAATTCGCACAAGAGCGTATTCAATGCGTGCAGGATATTAAACTTAGAGCCCGTTATAGTTCAGGGTGAAGAAGTAGACGGCATTTTAACGCCCCCTTCGCCTGAGCTCGTTGAAACGCTAATCGTAAACGACGTCAACATATCGGGTATGATTATCGCCTCACCCGACTACTACGGCAACGTTGCACCCTTAGCCGAGTACGCAAAAATCTTGAAAAAATACGGGAGATTTTTATACGTCGACGGGGCGCACGGCGCACACCTCGCCCTAAACGAGGGCAGGGAAGGGCACGCAAGCCTGTACGCCGATATATGGGTAGACGGCGCACATAAATGTCTGCCCACCTTAACGCAGGGCTCTGTTCTTTGCGTCAACAACGAAAAGCTTATCGTCCGTGCGGAGGAAGGTCTTTCTATATTCCGCACTACTTCGCCAAGCTACCCCATTATGGCGAGCGTGGAGTACGGCGTTAAATATTTTGTAAACAACCCCAAATTGCTCGCTAAGGCGAAGAGCGTTGCCGAAGAGTTGAGGGCAGGTTTAAAGGGTATGCCCCTCTATCCTTCCCCCGACTGGACTAAGCTGTGCGTGGACTTCTTAACGCTCGGTATTTCCCCCTATCTTGCTCAGGGCATTTTGGAAAAGAAGGGCATATATCCCGAGATGAACGACGGAAGATACCTTTTATTCTATCTCTCGCCCTGCATAGACAGTTTTTCCGCAATGGAGCTTAAGAGTGCGCTGATTGCCATCTGTACGCAGAAAAAACTCAGGAATACCTACGTCAATCTGCCCGCAATACCCAAAGCCGACAGGACGTACAGCTTTTTATACGCCTATAAGCAGAAGTACGAGTGGGTGCCTTTGGACGGCGCAGTCGGCAAGATGAGTGCGGACAACGTGGGAATATCTCCCCCGTCCCTGCCCGTTTTGGTTGCGGGGGAAATGGTCACGAAAGAGGCTATTGCCTGCCTTTCGACCGCAAAGAGCACTTTCGGCGTGCTTGACGGCAAGATTAAGGTGGTCAAAAAATGAGGGGTAAGTTCATAACCTTCGAGGGGTGCGAGGGGTGCGGTAAAAGCACTCAGGTACGCCTCTTATCCCAAAAGTTAGACGAGCTCGGCGTCGACTATATAGTAACGAGAGAGCCCGGCGGCAGCGACGTCGCCGAGCAAATCCGCAAGATTATTTTGGACGCTAAAAACACCGCTATGTGCGATGAGTGCGAGGCGCTTTTATACGCCGCCGCTCGCATACAGCATCTTAAGGAAATCGTCGAACCCGCTTTAGAGCAGGGCAAGCTCGTCATATGCGACAGGTACGTCGATTCCTCCCTTGCCTATCAAGGCTATGCGAGGGGGTTGGGCGAGGAATATGTCACTGCGGTGAACTCTGCGGCGATGGAGAGCTACTGCCCCGACTTGACGCTGTTTTTAAACATTTCGCCTAAGGACGCATTTGCCCGCAAACACGGTGCGGACGAGGACGACAGAATAGAGAGGCTGGGTATGGATTTCCACCAAAAGGTGTACGAGGGCTACCTTGCGCTTGCAAAGAAGTATCCCCGTATTGCAGCGGTCGATTGCGGCGGCACTAAGTATCAAACGGCGGAAAAAATCTTCGACCTTTTAAAGAGTAAGGGTATAATTTAACCCGCAGTGAATTTTCGGCGAACGGTATGGAACAACTTTTAGAGCAGACGGCGGCATATCAAATACTTTGCGGCGACGCATCAAGCGGTAGGCTTTCCCACGCCTATATGCTGTACTTTGCCGACGGTGCAAATCTGCGTTCCGCACTCAAGCTGTTCGCCCGTCAATTCTTTTTAAACGACAAGCCCTCCCAAATCGAAAACGAGAGCTTGACCGATTTAAAAATCTATCCCGAAAAGGATAAAAAACTTACTGCGGAGGCGGCGGCGCAGATTGTGGCGGACGGAGCAATCAAGCCTGTTGTGCACGATAAAAAGCTCTTTATCGTCAGCGGTTTTAACGACGCCTCGCCTGTGTTCCAAAATAAACTTTTAAAAATTTT
>JBJFAF010000076.1:0-3688 GCA_051887755.1 Candidatus Coproplasma sp. | reverse complement strand
CTCTACGTCGAGCGTAACTCTATCGACATCTGAGCCTACCGAATAAGAGAATGAGTTGCTGTAAGGGTCTTTGTTGAAATCGTTTTTTAAGGTAGGAAGCTCGGGTGCGCTTAATTCCTCAAACGTAGGTTCACCCCTGTCCACTACGAAAATTGCAGACTTCTTGGAGTTACCGTCGCTCGACACTATATCCACGCTGAATACGTTCGTTCCGAAATCAAGCTTGACGTTCTTAAACTTGCCCGTATCGGTTTCGCCGACCATCAACGTTTCCGTACCGTCTTCGCTGATACGCTTTATTATGTATGTACCGCCGTAAACGAGGTCAACCTGGAATTTAAGCTTGTCTTTCTTGTAGTCGTAGCCGTTGAGAACGTGCAATACCGTGTCGTCGGACGCTAAGACGAAACTAGTTACCTCTTCGTCGTCGATATAGATTTCAGTATCGGGACCGATGACTTCACCTTGAGGTAGACGAGTAATTTCAAATATGTACGCCTCTTCTCCGTTTGAGTTACTGCCGTCCTCTGCAATTGCGTAAATTCTAAGGGTTACCGTTTCGCCTTCGGGCAATTCGAGATATCCGCTCTTTGTAAGGGCAGGGTCAATAACGACCTGCGATTTAACGACTGCCGCCGTTACGACGACCTTAACTCTGCTTTCCGAATAGGGAACGGTTATCTTAACAGGGTCGTTATAGTATGCGGGTACGTCGTCGTAATAATCCTTTGAGCCGTTGATAACGATACGGGTTAAATCGTAATTGCTATCAAGCACTATAGGCTTTTGAGAAATAGTTATATTGTAAGTACGCTCCGTACCGTCTTCTGCGGTAACAGTTATAGGATAGGTCTGTGTTGCAGTCGAATCACCTAAATTAAAAGTCTTAGTGCCTGCGCCTGTAACCTTAGAAGTGCTTGCCGTAGGGGTCGCACTGATATTTACCGTGTATGACGACGCCTCGTCGACCAAAATATTGTAATCGGTTATATCGGGATTGAAAGCGCCTTCCGTAAACGATACGAGCTTTCCGCCGACCGTTACAGAAAGAGTTTTTAAGGAGGCGTCGGCATTTGCGTTCTCTCTCGTGATTTCAAACGTGTACCACTCGCCTTCCTCATCCTTATCGCTCTTACCACGAATTAACAAGGTCGTAACCCTGCCTTCGTCCAAGTCGATAGTTCTTTCGTGGTTACGTCCCGTAGATACGGTCTTTAAAAACGCATTGTTGAGCTCGTCCACTACGGTGGTGTAAATACCGTCCGTTGCAACGGTCATCTTCAAGGTCTTTATCGTATAGGGTACGGTAAATCTATAAGTCGTCTGAGAGATATTGAAACTGAACAAATCGGTTGAGAGAGTTATTCCGTCTGAAGTCAGGGTGATTTTTTCGATTGTTTTTTTGTTTTCGTAGAGATTTACGATGAACTTATAGGTTGCCTGACCAGTCGCCGACTTCGCTGTGAGAGAGAACTCGTTTTTGCCGTGAACAAGCTTGCCTGACCAAACACTTGACGATAAGGTCAAGCCGTCTGCCGTTACGGTTGCACCGCTCGTTGCAGTTGCTTTGATTCTTACGGTTGAACCTTCGGCAACGGTGTCGGTACTTAAATCTACCGTATAAGTCTTTTCCCATTCATCATACCTTGACGAAGTAAATACGTCTTCAAAAGTACTACCCGATTCGGCAAACTCAAGCGCAGTGAAATCACCTGCGATAATTATGCGCTTAATAGTTACAGTGTAGGTGTTAGTAACTCCCGATTGTGCAGTAACCACGAACGAATAAGTCGTCTCGTGCTCCACGTTATTCTGGAACGTAAACGTCTTGGTGACGGTTGTCGTAGTCATCAGTACGGTGTCGCATTTTACAGTTGAAGTATCTACCGTAGGTATTGCGGTAAATTCTACCGTTGCAGTATTTGCCGTACCCTCTTTCTCTATTTCGATTACATAGTCGTTTACGTTGGGATTAAAGACTATTATATCCTTATATTCCTTTTCAACGTTGTTGATTTTCACCGAAAGCTGTGAAAGTGTCGTACTTGAATCCGCCGCCGCTCTGTTGAAATTTAACGTAAATTTAGTACCCGTTGCAGTTGAGTCAGAGCTTAAACCCGTACCGTTGTTTGCAACGCCGTAGACAACTAACGTAGTAGTTGAACCTGCCGTTAAGGTAACTTTCTTTTCATATACCGTGCCGTTTTTCGTCAGAGCCTTATTGCCCGTTTCGCAGATGACGTTATAGTTGCCGTCTGGAGTGACTTTTACCGTTACATAAGTGGTCGTGAAAGGTAAATCTATCGAATAGTTATCCTGCCAAGAATTAAAAGTAAAATCACTTAAAGATGCGTTGGTACTGTCGATTATTTCGATATTATTTATATCGTGCTTATCTTCGTACAGATTTACGTTAATCGTGTACGTCGTACTGCCTAAACTTGAAGTTGCGGCAATTTTAAATGTGTTTAAGCCAAACTTAGATAAGTTGCCGACGTAAACCTCAGCGTTTTGGGTAAGACCTGTTAGTGAACCAACCTTTGCGTCGGGGGTATTTAAAGTCACTTTAACGCTTAAGGAAGTGCCTACAGGCACGGTACTTACGTTGTACGAAATCGTCTGTGATTTTGCCGCATCGAAACCTGAGAATATCGACATGTAATATGACCCGTCGGTCGAAATCTGTACGTCGGTAAAATCGCCCGCTATCACTACCCTCTTTATATTAACTTTATATTCCTTTTTATCTGCAGTGCCGGATTCAGGCGTTACCGTGATGGTATAAGTTTCCGTCTTGGACGTAGTACCAAACGTGAACGTCTTAGTACCGGTACCCGTTACCGTAGCCTTATCGCTTTGAGCAGTTGCCGCTAAAACTATCGTAGCCGTCGTATTTCCCGTGCTGGGAATAGTGTAAGTATAGGTAAGCGTATCGGGGTCGAAGGTTATGCCGCCGTCGTATTCGGTTATAGGCGTACCGTCTACGCTCACGTCGAGCGTCTGCAGTTTTGCGTTAGTGTCCGCCGCACCTCTCGTAATAACGATGGTATATTCCGTTCCCTTATCGCCGGAACCGTTGTCGGCAATACCGTATACCTTTATCGTGTTCGCCGTACCTGCCGTAAGAGCAACAGAGTTTAAGGTGTGTGAAGTTGTATCAGCAGTATGCGCAAACGTCTGCGTTGCGCCGCTAATTTCCGCTTTAAGCGTGGTAAGCACACCGTCGCTGACTGCCTCTATATTAATCGTATCGTAGTTTTTATAGGGTACGGTTAAACTATAGGACGTTTGCGAAGAATTAAACGAAAAACCTGATATTACGTTAGTACCCTGTTTAAGGGTCATCGACGTGATTGAGTTCTTCTTTTCTACAAGTTTAATGACGAATTTATAGGTCGTTGAGCCTACGCCGTCTACGTTTGCCTTAAGGTTGAATTCGTTAGAGCCGAGTGCAAGCGACTTCGTCCAAGTGCCTGAACTGCCCGTTATATTCGTAGGGGTTATCGTTGCGCCTTCGCTTGCAGTACCCGTCAAAACGAACGACGTGCCTGCGGGATAGGTTGCGGGGTCGTACTCCTTCGTCAATGTATAAGTATTGCTTGCGCTGTCGAAAGCGATGCCCGAATCGGTCAAAACGTCTGCCGCCGAACTACTGCCGATTTTGTACTTTAAGTTGGCAATATATCCG
>JBJFAF010000075.1:0-3694 GCA_051887755.1 Candidatus Coproplasma sp. | reverse complement strand
CACGAGTTTGTCCTCTAACTCAAAGCGCATCGAGTTCAACGCCCTCTTATAGAGCATTGCCCTTGCCTTTGACTGGCAATTGAACATTTTATAGCCTATTTCGTACAAATCCGCCCCGCAATCTTTTAAAAGTGCGGCTACTTTATATGTGTTAGAGCTTACGTCCCTATGTGAAAAATTTCCGCTGTCTGTAAGCAAGCCCATAGCAAACAAATCTGCAATCTCTTTGGTTATTTCAAACCCCGCAGCCTGCAGTACGGAGGGCAAAATTTCGCAAGTTGCCGTACTTTCGGGCAAAACGTAATTATATTTTGCAAAACCTTGATTTGAAATGTGATGGTCGATATTCAAGGTCTTTCCTTTGAATTGCAGGTACATCAATTCAAATCCGCCTATTCTCGTCAACTCCGCCGAATCGACGGTGACGAACAGGTCGATTTCATTGAGCGAAACTGGCAATTCGCCGAAGTATACGTCCATTCCCGACAAAATCGACAGCCGTTGGGAAGGTGCCTCTTCAAGCAGCATATACGCCTTTTTGCCTGCGTTTTGCAGGGCTTTACACAGTCCGAAACCGCTGCCGAGCGCATCGCCGTCGGGGCGGACGTGGCAGGCTACTGCGACGCTGTGTGCGCCCTTTAAAACCGACGCAATTTCACTCAACGAATTATTCTTCATCGGGTTTACTCTCTTCGCTTTCGATATTTTTTAAAAGTCTGTCAATCTTTTCGCCGTATTCCATACTGTCGTCGAGGACGAACTTCAACTCGGGCACCGTACGCAACCTTAACACCTGCGCCAAGGAGTGCCTGATATGCCCTGCGTTAGCACACAAAATCTCAAAGCTCGTGCGCTTTCTTTCAGCGTCGGTATCGTAAATGCTAACGTAAACTTTTGCCGTCTTTAAATCGGGAGCAACGTCCGCCTCGGTAACGCTTATAATTGCGCTAAGTTCGGGATATTTATTTCGTATATCGTATGAAATTACGTTGTAAATTTCTTCTCGAAACTGACTTGACAGCCTCTCGCCTCTGTTTCCCTTCATCTTATCTCCAAAAAAAGCTTACTTCTTTGCGGTTATCTGTTCAACCGAATAGCACTCTATTATATCGCCGACCCGTATATCGTTAAAGCCCTCAATTGCGCAACCGCATTCATAGCCTTTGGCTACTTCCTTAACGTCGTCCTTAAAGCGCTTGAGCTGTTGAACGTTGCCTTCTACTACCAAAACGTCGTCACGGTAAATTCTAAGCTTGCCGCCACGGACAATCTTTCCATCCAAAACGTAACAACCCGCAATATTGCCGACGCCCGTAATTTTAAAGGTCTGCCTAACTTCACACTTGCCGAGATATACGTCTTGATATTTGGGCGCAAGCATACCGTTTAATGCCGCCTCTACGTCGTCCAACAAATCGTATATTATTCTATACATTCTCACGTCTACCTTGCTTGCCTCGGCAGTAGCCTTAGCCTTTGCGTCGGGACGGACGTTAAAACCCAAAATAATTGCGTTGGACGAATCGGCGAGCATAACGTCCGATTCGGTAATTGCGCCTGCTCCGCTGTGAATAACTTTGACCTGTACTTCCTCGTTTGAGAGCTTTACGACTGACTGCTTAACAGCCTCTACCGAGCCCTGTACGTCGCCCTTTACGATGAGGTTCAACGTCTTAATATTGCCCTCCGCAATCTTGTTGAATACGTCGTCGAGCGAAACCTTTGAAGTACTGCGAATCATATCTTCACGTTCCTTTCTCTTTCTCTCGTCGAGGACGGACTTGATAAGCTCCTGCGAGACGGCGAAAATAGAGTCGCCTGCGTTGGGAACTTCCTCAAAGCCGAGCACATAGACGGCGTCAGAGGGACCCGCCGTTTTAACCGTCCTGCCCTTATCGTCTATCATTGCGCGGACACGTCCCGTTACCGTACCCGAGATTATATTGTCGCCCGTGTGGAGAGTACCGTTTTGAATAAGTACGGTCGCAACGGGACCCTTGCCCTTATCGAGCTGAGCTTCGACGATTACGCCTCGAGCCTCTCTTTCGGGGTTGGCGAGGAGCTCCTTCATCTCTGCAACTAAGAGCACGGTTTCAAGTAAGCCGTCTATACCCTGACCCGTCTTGCAAGAAATTTCGCAGACCTGAGTATTGCCGCCCCATTCTTCGGGAACGAGCTCGTAAGCGGTTAAATCCTGTTTGATTTTTTCGGGATTTGCGCCGACCTTATCCATCTTGTTTATCGCAACGACGATTGATACTCCCGCAGCTTTTGCGTGGTTGATTGCCTCGATAGTCTGAGGCATTATACCGTCGTCTGCGGCGACAACCAAAATGACGATGTCGGTTACCATTGCGCCGCGCGCTCTCATTGCCGTGAACGCCTCGTGACCGGGCGTATCGATAAAGGTTATGCTCTTACCGTTTACGTTGACGGAATATGCGCCTATATGCTGGGTAATGCCGCCCGCCTCGCCGCTGGTTACGCTTGACTTTCTTATATAGTCCAAAAGCGAGGTTTTACCGTGGTCGACGTGACCCATAACCGTAACGACGGGTGCACGGGGAACGAGGCTTTCGATTTCTTCAACCGTATCCTCCTGCTTTTCGGAGAGAATTTCCTCCGCAGTCTTTTCAGGCTTATACTCAAGCTCTACGCCGATACCCGCCGCAAGTATTGCCGCCGTATCGAAATCTATGGACTCGTTAACGGTCTTCATAATGCCCTCTTTAAAGAGCATCTTGGTTAATTCAACCGCCGTAACGCCGATTTTTTCCGAAAGGACTTTCAAGGGAATATCGTTGGTGGTTACGACTGCGTGGTCGATTTTTATCGTCTGTGCAGACTGTGCGCCCTTTGCCTTTTTAACCCTTAATTTCCTGTAGCCGCTCTTATCCTCGTCGAAGTCGTCGACGGTTACGCCCTGCTGTTTAGCAAGCGCCCTCTTGGATATTGCGTGCCTATCCTTTTCGACGTAAGTCTTTTCATAGGACTGCTTTTTCTTATCGGGACCGAACGCCTTGCCCGTAGGCTTTGCAGGCTGAGGCGCAGCAGGAGCGACGTATCTGGGCTGAGCAGGTTTGCTTGCGCCGCCGACCGCAGGTCTTTGACCGTATGCGGGGTTCTTAGCCCTATCCTGCTTTGCTCCGTTATCCTTATTGACGTACGTTTTAGGAGCGGCTTGAGACGCCTTTGCGACTATAAACGAAGGTCTTGCAGCCTTTGCGGGCTTTTCGGGCTCTGCCGCAGGAGTTTCGTCTTTGACTTCTTTGCCGCCCGCTCTCTTCTCCTCCACCTTATCAGCCGTTTCAATCTTTTCGACTTCTTGAACCCTTTCTTCGGGCTTTTTAGGCTCATCGTCCGCAGATTTTATCTCTTCCGCAGTTACGGGCGTATCAAGCTCTTCGGGGGCAATTTCCTGAAGTTTTGCCTCCGTTTTAGGCTGTTCATCGCTTGCGATTTCCGCCTCTTTTGCAATTCTCTCTTCCTCGGCGCGCTTTGCTATGCGGGCATTGTCAAGCTCGTTCAGGCGTTTTAAAATATCACCGACCGTTTTTTCAGCCGACGAAACCTTTTTTAAAAGCTCGTTAGCCGTGCCGTCTGACAGCACCTTTGAAATATTTACAATGTTCTCATAGTTTTTTGCCATTATTTATGACCTCTCCGTAAACAATTCGTAATCTTCACCAACGTT
>JBJFAF010000074.1:0-3738 GCA_051887755.1 Candidatus Coproplasma sp. | reverse complement strand
GAGCAGGTCTTTGCAAGCGCAAGGCTGTCGGTCTCAGACATAAGCCAAGGCTCTACGGTGACGCCGCCGAACCCGCCGTTTGAACGGGTTACGAAGAATACGCCGATGGCGATGGGAAATATGACGATGGAAACCGTCTTAATAATTGCCTTGATGGAATTCATTAATTCCGACTTAGGGCGTTGATATTTCTTTGCCTTTGCCGTAAGCTTTTCAAGGAATGTTTCCTTACCTACCTTGTCGACCCTTGCCTTACAACTGCCGCTTGCAATAAAACTGCCTGCGTACAGTAAGTCGCCCATCTGCTTTTTAACGGAAACTGATTCGCCCGTCAAAAGGCTCTCGTTTACTTCAACTCCGCCCTCTGCGAGTATGCAATCGGCGGGCACTTGGTTGCCGAGTTCAAGTACGATTACGTCGTCTAAGACGATTTCGTTGGTGGCTATTTCTACCGTTTCGCCCTCTCGGACAGCTTTGGTGGTAGAGGTCGCCATAATAGATAGCTTATCTACGGCGAGCTTGGAACGTATTTCCTGAAAAATACCTATAAAGATATTTGCCGCAGTTATGACTATTACGAGGTAATTCGTTATGCCCTTGATACCTGAAATGAGAAGTGCGATAAACGCCATAAGGCATAGAAGGTTAAAGAAAGTGCAGATATTACCGATAAAAATACTTGCGTATGATTTAGAGTACTTCTTGTTGGTGTCGTTAAACAAAAACTGTCTAAAGCGGGTTTCAACCTGTTCACGTTCAAGACCTTGGTTAAGCTCGGGAGAGAACCTGTCGACCTTGGTGTTAATCTGCATCTTAGGGTGACGCTTAAAGTACTTTACAATTTTCTTTTTGTCAAAGCCTTCGCTGTCGCTGTACTTTTTAACGGGGGGAGGGGCAATCTCTTCGGGTGCGTCTTCAGCCGTCAATACGGCGTCTGCGGCGGCAACTTCTTCTTTAATTGCCTCTTTATCGGCGACTTTTTCATACCCGTCGCCCTCTTCTGCGGCGGGTTTTTCCGCAGTGGTACGCATACGCTTAACCGTAACCGTTCCGTCCTTTTTCTTAGGAGCCGCTTTAGCGGCAACAGGTTTAACTTCGTCCGTCGTTGCTTTAGGTTCAACGCTCGTACGCTTTTTAGGCGCTACCGAACTTTCAGGAACGCTTTCAGCCGTTTTGACTTCGGCAGGCGGCGAAACTTCTTTTTCAGCTACGCTCTCGGGCAATTCCTGCCCGTCGGACGGTGTAACGCTGTTCTTTTTTCCTCTATAAACTATTTTACTCATCAAACACCTTATTGCCAAACTTGAGGCAAAATATTTAATAATAATAATTATATCACGCCTGTTCCGTTTTTTCAACAGATTAGCTTAAATTAATTGCTTTTGCCATATTTTTGCCGTATAATAAATAAGCAAAAATTACTACGGCAGTAAATCAAATGCTTAACGAGGCGTTAATATGATAGATATCAATCTTTTAAGGACCAACCCCGAATTAGTTAGGGAAAATATCAAGAAGAAGTTTCAAGATTATAAGCTCCCGCTCGTCGACGAAGTGCTTGAACTCGACGAAAAAAAGCGCTCTTTACAGAGAGAGGGCGACGATAGGCGAGCAAAGCGCAATACCTATGCAAAGCAAATCGGCACGTTAATGCGTGAAGGCAAGAAGGAAGAGGCGGAAGAGATTAAACGCCTTTCCAAGGAAAACAACGACGCCGTTGCGGAAATCGAAAAGCAGACCGCTGAGGTGGACGAAAAGCTTAAAAAGGATATGATGGCTATTCCCAACATAATTGCCGACGACGTTCCCATCGGTAAGGACGACAGCGAGAACGTACAGTGGAATACCTATTTAGAGGCAAAGGAAAAGCCTTTCGACGTGCCCTATCATCTCGATATTTTGGAGAGTTTGGATGGCATTGATTTAGACAGCGCCCGCCGCACTTCGGGTAACGGTTTCTACTATCTTACGGGCGATATTGCCCGTCTTCATTCTGCGGTATTGACCTATGCCCGTGATTTTATGATTGACAAGGGCTTTACCTACTGCATACCTCCTTTTATGATTAGGAGCGACGTCGTTTCAGGCGTTATGAGCTTTGAGGAAATGGAAGGTATGATGTACAAGATAGAGGGCGAAGATTTGTACCTTATAGGCACTTCCGAACACTCTATGATAGGCAGGTTTATGAATACCGTATTAGACGGCAATAAACTTCCCTATACGCTCACTTCTTATTCGCCCTGCTTTAGAAAGGAAAAGGGTGCGCACGGCTTGGAAGAAAGGGGCATTTACCGTATCCATCAGTTCGAAAAGCAGGAAATGATAGTCGTATGTAAACCCGAAGAGAGCGACTATTGGTACGAAAAACTTTGGTCGTACACCGTAGAGCTCTTCGTGTCTATGGAAATTCCCGTCCGTACTCTCGTCTGCTGTTCGGGCGATTTGGCTGACCTTAAGTACAGGAGCTTGGACGTTGAGGCTTGGAGCCCTAGACAGAAGAAGTATTTCGAGGTCGGCAGCTGCTCTAACTTAACCGACGCACAGGCACGCAGGCTTGGCATAAGGTATAAGGATGCCGCAACGGGCAAAAATCAGTTTGCACACACCTTAAACAACACCGTCGTCGCACCCCCCAGAATGTTGATTGCCTTCCTTGAAAATCACCTTCAGGCAGACGGCAGCGTATATATTCCCGAGGTTCTGCGTAAATATATGGGCGGCAAGGAATATATTTTACCCAAGAAAAACTAATTATTATTATCGGGCGTAAGCCAGAGGCTTACGCCAATTTTTTGTCTATGAATTTCGTTTTCTTCGATATAGAATGTGCAAGCGTATATAAATACACCGCAAAGATTTGTGCTTTCGGCTACGTCTTGTGCGACGAAAAATTCAATATTATCAAAAAGGAAGATATCTTAATCAATCCCAAAGGTAAATTTCATTTAACGGACGGCAGGGGCGAGCGTGGGCTCGTATTGCCGTACGAGTATTCCGATTTCAAAAAATATCCTTATTTTACGGAAGTTTACCCTAAGATTAAGGAATTGTTGGAAGATAAAGACAACCTCGTTTTCGGGCACGCAACCTTAAACGACGTAAATTACTTGAATTTGGAAACAAAACGCTTTAAACTGCCCTCGTTCACTTTTACCTATTCGGACAGTCAGCTGATGTATATGACTTCCATTTCAGATTTTTCAAGGCAGTTCGGGCTTGAATATATTACCGCTAATTTAGATGTTGAATTTACCCCTCACCGAGCCGCCGACGACGCCTACGCCACGATGAAGGTGGTAGAGGCTTTGGCAAAAAAACACGGCTGTAGCGGTGAGGAGCTTGAAAAACTGCTCGGCATAAAGCGAGGAAAAATATCCGATTACAAGGTAACCCGCCCCGATTCTATAAAGTTTTCGCAGTACAGGAAGATGAAAGAGCAGCAAAAGGAAGAACGCTCTAAGCGAAAAGTGCTTTTCTACAACGCTATAAGCCGCAGGTGTAAACCTGAAACCGACAAGCTCAAGGGCTTGACCTTTACCTTTTCAAGGCTATTAGAGGACAAGATAGACGTCTCAATCCCCCTCGTTGAAAAAATTCGTAAATCGGGTGGTGTATATAGCGATAAGGTTTCAGATTGCACGGTCTATGTATGCGAGGAGGGCGACGAGTCTGTCCGTACCAAAAACGCAAGGGAGACAGTAGATTTAAGAATATTCAACCTGACCCAACTAATGG
>JBJFAF010000073.1:0-3787 GCA_051887755.1 Candidatus Coproplasma sp. | reverse complement strand
TCGCAAAGAAGTCCAAATACATTTTTCTTAAGCTTTCGCTCGTCAACTGTTTCATTTTTTATATTAACCTCTGTTTTTACTCAGCTTTTTCTCTTTCGAAGGTAATTGAAAGACCTACTTTCCAGTAATACAAAAATGCGGTAGATACGACTCTCCAACCTTCTTTGGCAAGTTCGTTCATAAGCTCTTCCGCTTTTTCCAAGTTTTTTGCAAGTTCGACTTTGTATTCTTTCATAACGCAACCTTACTTCTTGATAATTTCGTAACTCTCTTTAGAGTCTTTAATTATATAACCTAACTTATCAACCTCTGCACGAAGGCTATCCGCCTCCGTCCAGTTCCTGTCCTTTTTAGCCTGCCATCTCTTTTCGGCGAGTTCTGCAACTTGAGCAGGAATTTCCTTCTCTTCGCCCGAAAGAGCTTCCACTTCTTTAAGGTAGCTTTCTGCGTCCGTCTTGAACAAGCCCAAGAGCGAATAGGTCTTGCGTATCTGCGCAACGTCGTCAGCACAGCCACTATCGCCTGCGTTGAGCTTTTTGGTTATGCTCTTGAAATACCCGTACAGGTACGAGAGGGCAAGTGCGGTATTGAAGTCGTCGTCCATACATTTATCGAATGCAGCGTCAATCTCCGCATTGCCGCCCGTGCCTTTGCCGAACTTTTCCTCCACCGCCTTTATAACGCGGTAAAATTCGGTCAAGTGCCTCTCCGCCTCGGGGAAGAGGTCGTCGGTTATATTGATGTCGTTGTGGTAGTTGGTCTGAAGTAGGGCAAATTTAATCGCCTCGTTGGTGTATTTCTCAAGCAGCTCTTCCAAAAGCAAGCTGTTGCCTAAAGACTTGGACATCTTCTGTCCGTTTACCTTGATAAGACCGTTGTGCGTCCAATATTTGACGAACCTCTTGCCCGTTAAGCTCTCGGTCTGCGCAATCTCGTTTTCGTGGTGGGGGAAGATTAAGTCCCTGCCGCCGCCGTGAATATCTATCTGTTCGCCGAACGCCGCACGGTTCATTGCCGAGCACTCTATATGCCAGCCCGGTCTGCCCTTGCCCCAAGGGCTGTCCCAACAAATCTCGCCTTCCTTAGCCGCCTTCCAAAGCGCAAAGTCGGCGGGGTTTTTCTTCTCTTCGCCGTTTTCAATTCTCACACCGTCGAGCATATCTTCAACCGTCCTGTTGGAAAGACAGCCGTAGCCTTTAAAGCTCGTCACGTCGAAATACACGTCCCCGCAGGGTACGGCATAGGCGTGTCCGCTCGCAATCAAGGCGGACACGAAGTCTATTATGTTTTCTATATTTTCCGTAGCCTTAAGCCAGATAGAGGGGTCGTCTATATCCATCTTGCGCATAACGTCGTCAATGCGCTCTATCATCATCTTTGCGTATTCGTCGGCTGGTATGCCCGTCTCGGCTGACTTTGCGATAATCTTATCGTCCACGTCAGTATAGTTACGGGCGTATGTTACGTTATATCCCTTTTTTTCGAGGTATTTGCGCATAATATCGTAGATTAAAGCCTGATAGCCGTGACCTATATGCGCCTCGCCCGAGACGGTTATGCCGCAGGCGTACATCTTGACCTTGCCCTCTTCAAGGGGGATAAATTCTTCTTTAGTCCTCGTCAGAGTGTTGTAAATTCTCATCTATTTTAGCCTCGTATTTAATGCCTAATTGCTCCTCAAGCGCAAACACCCTCTCCCTTAAAGAGCACAGCTCGGTAAGCATAGGGTCTGCCTTCTCCTGATAGAGGTCTATTCCCTCTTTGCTGCCGCATATACGCACAACGTGCCCGGGGACGCCGACGACGGTTGCGTGTGCGGGTACGTCCCTTAAGACTACTGCGCCTGCGCCGACCTTTGCATAGTCGCCTACGGTGATGTTGCCGAGCACCTTTGCGCCTGCGGATATTACGCAGTTTTCGCCTATCGTGGGGTGGCGCTTACCGCTCTCCTTACCCGTACCGCCCAAGGTACAGCCCTGATACAAAACCGTACCCGTGCCAACTTGCGCCGTTTCGCCGATGACTACTCCGTCGCCGTGGTCGATAAATACGCCCGGGGCAATCTTTGCAGCGGGGTGAATTTCTATGCCCGTTATACGCCTCGTGCGCTGACTTACTATTCTCGCCCACAGCTTAAAGCCGTGCCTGAAAAGCCAATTCGCCCTTCTGTGGCGGCGCAGAGCTTTGACGGACGGATAGGTCAGCCAAATTTCAAATTTATTTCTTGCGGCAGGGTCGTTGCGCATTGCCGCATCTATATCCATCTTTAACTTTTTAAACAATTAATTCTCCCTTTAAGGCAAAGTTAAATCTTTGCGGACATCTTGAAAACGTCCTGCGATTTACCCATAACGAAGATATGGTCTTCCGCCTCGAAAACGAATTCAGGCATAGGGGCGGGGTCGAGCTTTCCGTCCCTTTTTATAGCGATTATATTTAACTTAAACTTTTTACGCACGTCCAACTCCATAATGGACTTGCCCACCCACTGCTTTATTATGGGTACTTCGAATATGGCGTATCCGTCGGTCAGCGCAACGTAGTCGAAGATATTGTTGCCGTTGTGCCTTATGGCGAGCTTATCGGCGGTTTCGCCGTCGGCGTAGATTATCTCGTCCGCACCGATTTTTTTAAGTATCTCGCACTGAATATCGTCCCTTGCGCGGGAGGCAACGTATTTTGCCCCCAACTGCTTGAGATATACGGTGGTCAAAATAGACGCCTCTAAATTGTCGCCGACCGTAACGAAACATATATCGAATGAAGGTATGTCTAATGCGGCAAGGACGTCTTTACGAGTATATTCGGCGATACGGGCGTCGGAAAAGCGGTTCGCAAGCCCCGCAATCTTCTCCTCCCTGCTGTCGAGTATCATTACGTCGTGACCCAAATCCTGCATCTTTTCGGCAAGATGTGTGCCTAACCTGCCCATACCGATTATTAAAACAGACTTTTTCATATTTATATGATTCCCCCCTAAAATAAGGTGCTTTTATAATTTTGCAGACAAGGCTGACGCTCGGCGTCAGCCGATAATCATCTTTTCCGCCACCCTTGAAATGGCTACGGGTTTTTTGTCCCCTGCAAAGATAAGTATAATGGTAAAGCCGCCCACCCTGCCGAAGAACATCAAGAAAATTAAAACAAGCTTTGACAACACGCAGAGGCTGTCCGTTATGCCCTTTGACAGACCTACCGTACCTATTGCGGACACGACTTCGAACACGGCGTTTTCAAAGTCGACCGCCGCATTGTTTACCTCCAATGCGCAGATAAGCATAACGCTTATTACCGCAACGAATAGGTAAATGCAGATAACCGAGCTCGCCTGTTGGCTCGCCTCGCTTTCAAACCGCCTTTTGAAGACGTGAATTTCGTCGTAACGCCTTGCGTTTGCCACGAACGAGAGGAAGAATACCGCAACGGTGACCGTCTTAATACCGCCCGCCGTCGAACCGGGGCTGCCGCCTATAAACATATAGATTATGGATAGTGCACTCGTCGCACTCGTTACCGAAGAGTACTCTACCGAATTAAAGCCCGCCGTTCTCGGCGTTATCGAAAGCATTAGCGACGCCAAAATCTTAGTACCTGCGCTTTCGCCGCCTATGGTTGCAGGGTTGTTCCACTCGAAAATAGCAAACAAAACCCACCCGACAACAATCAATACGCCCGTCGTTGAAAGCACAATCTTAGAATGGAGAGAGTACTTTTTAAGGTGTATTCCGTGATGGACGACGTCGCCCCAGACGAAAAATCCTATGCCGCCCACTACGATAAGCACGCA
>JBJFAF010000072.1:0-16141 GCA_051887755.1 Candidatus Coproplasma sp. | reverse complement strand
GTAACGTCGTCGTCCATCATTAAATCGGCAATTTGCTTTTCTAATTTTACAGTATCAAAAATTTGCCCGTGGAAACGGTTATATAAAACACCCCAATTAATGCCTTTCATTTCTTTGCGGTATTTTACAAAAGTACTTTCCACCCAAGTTATAACGGATAAGAAATAAGCCCACAATTCATTAGCGTTAGGGGCGTGTTGGTGAATTGACATATATTCTTCTATTTTGCCGTCGTTAATCCACGAAATAGCCGTTTCAAGATAATCTTGCCTAATGGGGGAGCCGTTAACGTACTTATTTGCAAGGTTGTATGCAGCGCAATTAGACTTTGAAAATTTGAGTTTTGCGTTCGTCAGCCATTCACCCGTATAAACTGCGTTTCGTAATTCTTGGTCGGTTAACTTTTCACCTGCAATATTGATTGTCTTGAACCATTCCAACTTTTCTAAATCGTTACCCTCGCAAAAATATACCATACATTTATAGTCAAGTATAGCGTTCTTTTCGGTATTGGTAAGATTATGAAAAGCCTTATTATTCAAAGAAAAATCGCCGTTAACGTATTGACAAAAACTGACAGTTCGCTGTTGTCCGTCTAACACTTCAAATCTACCGTCTTCGTTTTTTACCCAATACATAACGTTGAGCGGAAAACCCTTGTTAATGGTATCAATCACAGCGTTACGCTTGGTATCGTCATAGACAAATTCACGTTGATATTTAGGACGAATATTTAGCAGACCGCCGTAGCCTTTTACGCCTTCCTCTGCGTTATCTATGTAACCATTAGCAATTTCCCTGACCGTTAATTCGTGTAACTCAATTTTCATTTACGGTTCTCCTGTTATCATTTTGCTTGTATAACAATTCTGTCATACATTCTTTTTCCATTAACATAAAAACGTTGTGGGTTCTTTTTTATCTTTCCATCAATTTCTATTTCTTCCGCAAGGGTGCTACTATTCCCTATAATTTCGAACTGTTCTGGGTTATATTTATCTAAAAATGTAATAGGAACGCCCATATATCCGTTGTAATCATATGGAATATCGGAAGTTTTATTAACATTAATGGCATTATAGTTATCGTACTTTGGATATTCTTCTGGGGTATATTTTTTAAATAAAGTTAAATCTTCGTGTCTTTTTACTGTATCTAAATTTGTAAACCAACAGATATTACCAAATTTTGCTATTTTATGTCCTGTTGCATTTATGTATGTATTATCTCTTTCAAATGACATTGGTACATAAAATTCTTGCGCACCACTTTTATATCCTAACCATATGATATTATTTTTAAGAAGTGGAAATATCTCTTTATAGGTTATGGCGTTCATATTACCAAGAATTATAAATTTTTTATCATACTCAACAAGTTGAGCAACGTATTCACGGAATAAAGAAAACGGCGGATTTGTAACAACTATATCTGCTTGCTTTAAAAGTTCTATACATTCTTCCGAGCGGAAATCTCCGTTGCCTTTAAGCAATGATAAAGTGTTCTCTTTATTTTTTAAAAGATATTCTACGTCGGATAAATCTACTGCGCCGTCACAGTTGTAATCGTCAACTTCTGTAATTTCTATTTTATAAGCTCTGCGGTTTTTGTTGGGTGTGGTTTTATCATTACCTATAAAAGAGAGTTGAGTGTAAGCTACAGGGGAATTATCGTAACTTGTGGCAATCAGCTTTTTTAAGCCGAGAAAATTAAAATTCATAGCAAAATACTTAAAGAAATTGCTTTCAAACGGGTCGTCGCAATTGCAAAGAATAGTCTTGTTTTTAAACTGTTCTTTATAATGCCGCATCTCGTTTTCTATATCCGATAGTTGCGTATAAAACTCGTCGTTCTTTTCTTTGTTGGCTTTTATTAAACTTGAATTACCTGCCATTTTTCGGTGCTCCTTTTGTATTTTGTCGCACCGTTTAAAAATAAAAAAGTGCGCCAACCGAAGTTAACGCACATAAAACGCAAACTCCGTTGTCGCGAAACAAATTAAATGTGTGACCAATCACTCCCATTAAATAAGAATTTGCGTTTTTGACAAATTTGTGTAATGGGAGTATGCGGAAAAAAGGGCATAATATACCCTTGATTAGCCACTAAATAATATTTAATTTGTTTCGCACGAATAGTATATCACATTTTATGGCTATTTTCAATATCTTTTTGCGTAAAAGAAAACCCGACTTAAATAAAGTCGAGTTGTCGTGAATATGTTTGTTAAATTTTCTTTTGGTCACATCTGCTTTCGCATAGTAAGCCAGACGGTTAATACGGCTATATCTGCGGGGTTGACGCCCGAAATTCTCGCCGCTTGACCGAGCGAACGGGGTTTGACTTTATTTAGCTTTTCCCTTGCCTCAAGCCTCAAGCCCTCAATTTGCGTATAGTCGCAATCTTCGGGCAACAGCTTGTCCTCGGCTTTTTTCGCCCTTGCAATCTGCTCTGCGTTCTTCTTTAAATACCCCTCGTAGCGGACGTATACCTCGGCGGAATACAAAACGTCTGCGGAAAAATCGAGTTCGCCTAAAGACGAAAACTGTTCCTTTAAGGGTATGCCTCGCCTTATCATATCGGCGTAGCTTAAAGAGCCCGCCGCCCTGTCAAAGTCGTATTTTTTTAAAAGCTCTTCCGTTTTATCGGGCGTAAATGCGGCGGAGCTTAACTCATCGAGTGCGTTCTCGTACGCCTGCCTGCGCTTAAGGTAAGTTTGGTATCTCTCTTCGGTGACTAATCCGCACTCGTACCCCTTTTGGGTCAGGCGGAAGTCTGCATTGTCCTGCCTAAGCTCAATGCGGTATTCCGCACGAGAGGTCATCATACGGTAGGGCTCTTCCGTGCCCTTGGTAACTAAGTCGTCGATTAAAACGCCTATATACGCCTCGTCTCTGCCCAAAATCAAAGGGGGCATATTGCGAAGTTTCAAGCTTGCATTAATGCCCGCAATCAGCCCTTGCGCCGCCGCCTCCTCGTAGCCCGACGTGCCGTTAATCTGCCCTGCCGTGTAAAGTCCCTCAACCTTTTTAAATTCAAGAGTGGGGTATACGTCTAAGGTGTCTATACAGTCGTACTCTATGGCGTAGGCAAAGCGCATAATATCTACGTTTTCCAACCCTTCGACCGAGCGGTACATATCGATTTGTATATCGTGAGGGAGGGAGGAGGACATACCCTGTACATACGCCTCTAAGGTGTTTGCGCCTTCGGGCTCTATAAATATTTGATGTCTCTCTTTATCGGCAAACCGCACGACCTTCGTCTCGATAGAGGGGCAATATCTAGGACCCGTCGACTCTATCGTGCCGTTATATAAGGGAGAGCGGTCGAGGTTATTTAAAATAATTTCGTGCGTGGTAGTGTTGGTGTAGCCCAAATAGCAGGGCATCTTATTTTCGGGCTGTGCGCTTGATAAAAACGAGAATGCGCCAACGCCCTCTTCTCCGTCCTGAACGGTGAGCTTGGTTAAATCGAGCGTGCGGAAGTCCACCCTTGCAGGCGTACCCGTCTTAAAGCGGCGCACGTTAAAGCCGAGTTTTAGTAAATTTTCGGTCAAAGCGGTTGCGGGTGCAAACCCGTTAGGTCCGCTCTTTGCCACGACGTCGCCCGTAATCGTCTGTGCATTTAAATATACGCCCGTCGCAAGTATTGCGGCTTGGCAATGAATTACGCCGCCGTACGTCGTCTTAACGCCGCACACCTTTCCGTTTTCAACCAAAATTTCGGCGACCTCGCCTTGGATAATTCTAAGGTTTTCGGTGTGCTCTAATACCGACTTCATTCTTGCGTGGTAGGCGTGCTTATCCGACTGACAGCGCAGTGACTGTACCGCCGCACCCTTGCCCTCGTTAAGCATTTTTATCTGCAAAGCCGTTTGGTCGGCGTTTATTCCCATTTCGCCGCCCAAAGCGTCAATCTCTCGCACGAGGTGACCTTTTGCCGTGCCGCCTATAGAGGGGTTGCACGCCATAAAAGCAATGCTGTCTAAATTTAAAGTTAAAAGGGCACAAGAAACGCCCGTTCTTGCAAGGGCGAGGGCGGCTTCACAGCCTGCGTGCCCTGCCCCTACGACAGCTGCGCCGTAAGTGCCCAAATCGAATTCCTTCATATTACTTCTTTAAAATTATATTTTTAATGTCGTCAATCTCTTTTGCAAGCTTGTCGTTTACCATCATAAGTTCGCTCACCTTATCCCTTGAATAGAGTATGGTGGTATGGTTTCTGTCGCCGAGTTCCTTGCCTATCGACATAAGGGGAAGGGATAAGAGCTCGCACATAAGGTAACAGCACACCTGTCTGGGAAGTACTAATTCCTTTTTCTTGCACTTGCCTATAAGCTCTTCACGGGTTACGTCGTAAAAGCCGACTACGGCGTTAATTATGCTTGCGGGGGTTATTTCCTCTGCACCGCCTTCGGACACAGCCTCTTTCAAGGCGCTCCTCGCAAGCTCTACCGTAATGGACGTTTCGTGCAGTTTGCTTGCAAAGACTACCTTTGTAAGCCTTCCCTCAAGCGTCCTTACGTCGTCGCCCGAATCTTGAGCGAGGAATGCGAGCACTTCGTCGGGGACTAAAGTGCGCTTTTCAAGCGCCTTGACCTTTAAAATTGCAATCTTCGTTTCGTAATCGGGGGGAACCATATCCACGACCAAACCGCCCTGGAAACGGGTTTTAAGCCTGTCCTGCAGGGTGGTGAGCTGTTTGGGGTGTTGGTCGCTCGTAATAATAATCTGCTTATTGCGGGATACGAGCTCGTTAAAGGTGTGGAAGAATTCCTCCTGAACGGCGATTTTTCCGATAATAAACTGAATATCGTCGATTATCAGCACGTCGGCGCTACGGTAGTACTGCCTCAACTGATTGCCCTTTTCTCTCGCCTCAGCGCCCTTTGAAAGCATAGAGTTGATAAATTCGTTTACGAACTGTTCGCAGGTGACGTATATGACCTTAGAGGCGGGCTTTGCGCTTAAAATGCGGTTGGCAATCGCCTGAGTTAAGTGGGTTTTTCCAAGACCCGTGCCGCCGTAGATAAACAGCGGGTTATAAGTGCCCGCAGGGTCGTCGGCAACGCTCAACGCCGCCTTATAGGCGTATACGTTATTGCCCGCAACGAAGTTTTCAAAAGTGAATTTTTTGTTTAAACTGCTCTCGGGCTTATAGGAGGGTGCGCTCTCTAAAGAGTCGTACGCATATTCGGTACTGCCTTTAACGACCAACCTGAAGTCGCTTACGCCTACGTCCGCCTTAATAATAGCCTCGCGCATTTTATCTGCAAGGTGTTGGGTAATGTGCTGTGCAAAATTTTCGGTAAGCGTTTCAAGCACGATATAACGCCCGTCTATTTCCACGGGAACGAGCTTATCTATGTAAGTAATGAAGTTGATGGGGGAAATCAATTCCTGCATCTTTTGCTTAATAGGTCTGTAAATAAAATCAAGATTGCTTACGTCAGCCATTTTTGCACCTTTTTTCTTTGAGTTTTTTGTAAAAGTGTGGTAAAATAAATATGTGCCTGTTTTACGCCCTAAACGGGTAATTAACATTATACAACTTTTTTTGCGTTTGACAAAGTGTTTTTAAAATAAAATGTTCATAAAAAATCTGGTTTTAAAAAATTTCAGAAATTATAAAGAAGAGCGTTTTGAGTTTTCGCCCGAAATGAACGTGCTTTACGGCAAAAACGGTCAGGGTAAAACCAACTGTGCGGAGGCAGTTTTCTATCTCTGCACGGGTACGTCGCCCAGAACGAGAAAGGATAAACAGCTCATAATGCGGGGCGAATCTTCGGCGTATTTTTCAAGCGAAAGTCAGGGTAGGTACGGCAATACCTCCATCTCCGCAACCATAACCGAGGGCGGCAGGGAGGTAAAAATAAACGGCAATAAAATAACCCGCAACGCCGATATTTTGGGCAATATGTTCGCAGTGTTCTTCTCCCCGCAGGAGTTGAGGCTTATTCAAGACGGTCCTGACGAGAGACGCAGATTTTTAAACGTATCCATTTCACAGCTGTCGAGGGGGTATTATATCGCCCTGACACGCTACAACAAAATTTTAGAACAGCGCAACAACCTTTTAAAGAACAGGGATATTGACGTCGTGTACGACACTTTGCCCGTTTGGGACGCCCAGCTGTGCAAATACGCCGCAATTATTGCAAAGAGCAGGGCGGACTACGTCGCAAAGCTTGCCCCCGTTGCGGCAGAGGCGCACGCCTATTTAACCGACGGTGCAGAGGAGCTTATAATTTCTCCCGACAAGAAGTATAAAGGCGACGAGGCGGAGCTTGAGAAAAAGCTATTCGACGATTTGGCGTATAATTATGAAAGGGATATTCGCCTCGGCTTTACCGCAAGCGGACCGCATAGGGACGATTTGGATATAACGATTAACGGTACGGACGCCAAGACATACGCCTCTCAGGGGCAGACGAGGACTGCGGCGCTCTCGATTAAGCTCGCCGAAGTGGAACTGTTTAAAGACGCCTGCGGAGAGCCGCCTGTGCTCATTTTGGACGACGTTATGAGCGAGCTTGACTTACCCCGCCGCAAAAAGCTCGTGGGCAGGTGCGAGGGGTTGCAAACTATTATCACCTGTACCCATGCGGAGAGGGTATTGTACGGGAAGACGACGAATAAGATTATGATAGAAAACGGGGTAATCAAGAGATGATTCGTGCCGATTTGCATATACACACCTATTATTCGGACGGTACTCAATCTCCCGAAAACGTGATTTTAGCGGCAAAGGGCAGGGGCGTAGACCTCGTCTCCATAACCGACCACGATAACGCTTTAGGCTGTGCGGAGGGTGCGGCTCTCGCTAATAATGCGGGCATAAACTTCGTGGACGGCGTGGAAGTCTCCGCCTACGAGGGCGACACGAAAGTGCATATTCTCTGTTACGGTATGGACTATTCCTCGCCCGATTATATCGCCTTTGCCGACAGGCTTTTTTCGGGTGCGGAGGAGCGTACGTTCGATATTTTAAAAAAACTCTCCGCCGTCGGCGTGAACTTAGAGTACGGCGACGTGCTGAGGGAAAAGAGGAATAAAAAATCTCCCGTGCACTCGATGTATATTGCAAAGGCTGGCGCAAGAAAGGGATATGCAAACTCGCCCGTAGATTTTTTCGGAAGATACTTAAACTTCGGCAAGGCGGGCTATTCTTCAATCTGCCGTCCTACGCCTGCCGAAACGGTGGAAATCTGCGTAAAGTGCGGCGGCTTTTGCTCGCTCGCCCACCCGGGCAGGATATGCGCCGACGAGGAATGTGTTGAAGGGCTTATCGCAAAGCTTAAAACCTGCGGGCTCGGCGGAATAGAGGCGGTTTATTCGGGGCATACTGATAGACAGACGCAGTACTATAAGGGGCTTGCGGAAAGCCTTTCTCTTTTGGTTACGGGCGGCTCGGATACGCACTATCAGGAGGGCAACCGAAGGATAGGCGACCCCTGTTTCTACCCCTCGGAGGAGCTGCTTTCCGTATTGAAAATTAAATGATAAAAAAATTACTTAAATTAACTTTTGAACTTGCCGCACTCGTACTGTTTACGGGTGCGGTCGTTTTTTGCGGCGGCTTTACCTTGCGGCTGCCTAAGGGTGTTATAGTCAACGGCGTAGACGTTGGCGGGCTTTCGCAGGGAAACGCCGTGCGGCGGCTAAGGGATAGCGAGGCGGAGTTCTTATCGGACAAACGCCTGCGCATATGTGCGGGCGAACAGGTGTACGAGTATACCTATCCCGAGATTAATTTTACAGATAATTTTGCGCAGACGGTTAAGGAGATAAAGAAAAGGGGAGAGTACGTTGCGGAGGTTTGCTACTTTTTAAACGGCGAAAGTCGGATAGTCGACTATATCTGCGCCTCAATAGAGAAAAACGCTAAAGAGCCTTACTGTACTTTTAACCGTACGGGTGCGCCCTTCACCTACTATGGCGGCGAAAGCGGGTACGAGTGCGACAGGGAAAAGCTCATCGAGGATATACGCCGTTCGCTCGAGGGCGGTTTCGAGGACGTAATTTTGAAGGCTACAACAGTTTCACCTAAGGGAAGTTTAAAAAAGATGGAGGCTAACACTAAAGAGCTCTATTCCTTTACTACCTATTTCGACGGCGCAAACGTGGGTAGGGCGGCTAATATCCGCCTTGCAGCAAGTAAGATAAACGGCACTATTTTGCCTTCGGGCGAGGTGTTTTCCTTTAACGGCACGGTCGGCGCAAGAACGCCCGAAAACGGCTTTAAACAGGCGAAGATTATACAAAACGGTCAGTACGTCGTCGGCTACGGCGGCGGCGTATGTCAGGTTTCCACCACGCTTTACAACGCCGCCGCACTGTCAGGGCTTAAGATTTGCGAATACCACCCGCACACCTTAAAGGTCTCCTATGTCGCCCCCTCAAGGGACGCTATGGTCAGCGGCAGTTATTTCGATTTGCGCTTTCAAAATACTCGTTCAACCCCCGTATATATCCGTGCCAACTGCACGTTTAACAGCGTAACCTGCACCTTGTACGGTCAACCCGACGGGTACGAATATTCATTTAACAGCACGGTTACGGGTATTATCCCTAAGCCCGAGGCGGTTCAAATTCAGGGCGAAGAGGAAGGGGTGATAAGCTACGGTTGGGAGGGCACGCTGAGCGAGGGTACGGTGATTAAGACTAAAAAGGGCGTGAGTGCGGTCGCCTTAAGGCGCAAGGACAGCTACGCACCCGCCGCCGACGTAATAACCGTCAAGCGCAACGAACTATCGCCGCAATAGCCCGTTTTGTTGCATATTCGGGCAAGGTCAAAAGCATCTGTTAATAACTTGCGTTTAAAAAAACTTTATGATATAATCATAAAGTATATTAATTTTTCTTAAAAAAACGCTAAGGAGATTTAAATGGATAAGATAATTCTCGACGGTATGGGCGGCGATAACGCCCCCGCCGCTGTTGTTGAAGGTGCAACCATTGCTTTAAACAAGGATAAAAATCTGTATATCATAATTACGGGCAGAAAGAACGAGATAGAGGCGGAGCTTGCAAAGTATAAGTACGATAAAGACCGCCTTGAAATTATGGACTGCCCCGACGTAATCGGTATGAACGACGTGCCTACGGTTGCCATCAAGAACAAGCAGACCTCGCTTGCGGCGGCTTATTGGGCGTTAAAAAAGCAGGACGACATCTGCGGTTTGGTTACGGCAGGCTCTACGGGCGCAACAATAGTCGGCGGTCAGTTGATTTTAGGCAGAATTAAAGGCGTCAAGCGTCCTGCGCTCTGCCCTGCAATTCCCAACGTTCACGGCGGCACGACCTTACTTTGTGACTGCGGCGCTAATGCGGAATGTAAACCCGTAATGCTCTGTCAGTTTGCAGTACTCGCCTCGGTTTACGCACAGGCGTGCCTCGGCAAGACCAACCCCACCGTCGGCTTGCTCAATAACGGCACGGAAGAGCATAAGGGCGACCCTTTGCATCAGGAAACCTATCAGTACTTAAAGCAGATGAAGGGCATTAACTTTATCGGCAACGTAGAGGGCAGAGAGATTACCTACGGCGAAAAGCCCGTAGACGTAGTCGTGTCCGACGGTTTTTCGGGCAACGTTTCCTTAAAGGCGATTGAAGGCTGTGCAAAGATGATTTTAAGCGAGATGAAGTCGCAGTTCACTTCGTCCTTACCGTCTCTTATCGGCGCACTCTTCTTAAAAGGCGCAATCAAGAGAATGAAGAAAAATCTCGACTTCAACAGGGTCGGCGGTGCGCTCCTTCTCGGGCTTAAAAAGGTCGTCGTAAAGACGCACGGCAACTCAACGGCAATCACCGTTGCGGCGGCAATCGACCACGCCGTGACGGTATACCGCAACGGGCTTATACCTAAGGTGGAGGAATTACTTGCTCAGGTCGATTTGGATAATTTAATTCCTGCTGAGGGTGAAAATTCTTAATGGACTTTAAAGAAGTTGAACGCTCCTGCGGATATACCTTTGAGGATAAACGCCTTTTAGAGAGGGCGTTGACGCTCTCTTCATACGATAACCGCTTTAACAACGAAAGCTTAGAGTGTTTGGGTGACGCACTGCTCGGGTTTATCGTTGCGGAAAAGTATTATCTTCAGGGGTTGAGCGAGGGCGATATTACTAAAAAGAAACAGGAATACCTCTCCGACGACGCATTGAAAGCGGTGTCCGAAAAACTCGGGTTGCACCTTGCGCTGTTGCACGATAAGGGCGACAGCCGCAATAAAAAGGCAATCCCCAGTGCGTACGAAGCGCTTACTGCGGCAATCTATTTGGACGGCGGTATGCAGGCGGCAAAGGACTTTGCGTATTCCACGCTCTCTCCCGCACCGCACTCGTTTAACTACGTCGGCGCAGTGCAGGAGTTATTGCAGGGTAACGGCGAACCCTCGCCAGAATACTCGCAGGAAGATATAGGCACTCCCCGTAAGCCCGTGCTTAAAGTTACGGTTAAGGTGAGGGGGAGAGAGTTTAGCGCAGAAGATTTTAGCGGCTCTTCGGCAAAGCGCAAGGCGGCTAAGCTCGCCTACGAATTTTTGATAAATTCGCACTCTTAAAATTCGACTTAAATTGAATTATTCGTTGTGCCTTGAAAGGTTTGGCGCAGCGTAAGATAAGGTTTGGAAAATTATGGTTCAGTTCAAAAAAATTACTTTAATCGGCTTTAAGTCCTTTGCGGACAAGACCGAAATACCGCTCACCGACGGCGTTACCTGTATCGTAGGACCTAACGGTTGCGGCAAGTCCAACGTAGCCGACGCAGTGCGCTGGGTTCTCGGCGAGCAGTCGGCAAAGATGATGCGAGGCTCGCAGATGATGGACGTCATATTCAACGGTACGGAAAAGCGAAAAAAGACATCTTTTTGCGAGGTTACGCTTACCTTTGACAACGCCAACCGAATGTTCAATTACGACGCAGACGAGTTGGAGATGACGAGGCGTTTATACCGTGACGGTACGAGCGAATACCTTTTAAATCAACAGGCGTGCAGACTTAAAGATTTAACTGCGCTTTTGCACGGTGCGGGTGCGGCGAAAGAGGGATATTCAATAATCGGTCAGGGGCGTATCGCACAGATAATGAATTCCAGACCGGAAGAACGCCGTTCTATTTTTGAGGAGGCGACGGGTATCGTCGTGTTCAAGGACAGGAAGGCGGACGCAGAGAGAAAGATTGAGTATTCACGCAACAACCTATTCGTGTTCGCACAGAAGATGACCGAGGTAGAACGCCAGCTTGCTCCCTTACAGAAGGCGGCGGAAAACAAGCGCAAGTACAACGCCTTGTACGAAAAACTGCGTGAAGACGAGATTAACACCTACATATTCCGCCACGACGGTGCGGCGGATGAGCGTGATAAGATTAACGGCAAGATTCAAAAGATTAAAGAGCAGATTGCCGAAAATACGGGCAAAAGCGCCGCCCTCCTTGCCGAATACGAGGAGTGCAGAAGCAAGCTTGCGGGCGCAGACGCACTGCTAAAAAAGCTCAACGAAGACAGGTTGGTTTATACCGTAGGGCTTGAAAGGAGTACGGGCGACAGCAAGCTGTTTAAAGAGCGTGCGCAAGCCGTAGGTGAAAAACTTAGGCAGGCGCAGGAAGATTTGGCGTTTTCGGTCAAGCGTATGGGCGACGTGGATAAGGAAACCCGCCGTAGTGAGACCTACGCCGAGAAGAATAGGGAGAGAATTGAAAGGTTACGCTCACAGTACGCTCAATTGCAGAGCGAAATCGCCGCTCTGTCCGAGAGTATCGCAAGCTACGAGATGGCTACGGGCGAACACAGAAAGCAAGTTTTAGACGCATTCCGCAACCTATCCGAATTAAAGGAGAATTTGGGTTCGCTCTCGGCAAAGAAGGAGTTTATAAACGAACGCCTTGCCGAGATGGACGAGACAATGGAAACTCTCCGCACTCAGCACGCTCGCTTAAAGGAAGAGTACGACCAGACGGTTAAAACACAGGGCGAATTGAACGCCTTTTTGGGTAGCGAAAACGAGCTCGTTGAAAATTCGGCGGAGGCTGTCAGGGCGGCTAACGAAAAGGTGCAGACCTTAATCCGCAAGGTGTACGACTGTCAGGCGAGCATAACCTCTTTACAGCAGTCGCTAAAGACCTATTCGGCGTTAAAGGACAGGTTCGAGGGCTACGTCTATTCGGTAAGGAGGCTTTTATCCGACGCTAAGGCGGAGGTTGAAAGGGGCAAGACGGGCGACACGCTCTCCTCACGCATAATGGGCACTATGGCGGACGTAATCGCCTGCGACGCAGACTACGAGACGGCAATCGAAACTGCGGTCGGCGGCGCAATGCAGAACGTTATAACCGCCACGAGAGAGGACGCACAGCATTTAATAGAATATTTAAAGGCAAACCGTGCAGGTCAAGTGACCTTCCTTCCCCTCGACGCAGTCCGCCCGAAGACGGAATCTCCTCAACTCAAGTCGGCTTGCGGAGAAAGGGGGGCGGTCGGTATTGCGTTGGACTTGATTGAATACGACAGACGTTTCGAAAACGCAGTCGGGTTCGTGCTTGGCAATACTCTTGTCGTGGACAACATTGCAAACGCCACCGTCATTGCAAGGCGATATCCCCGTTCGTTTAAGATAGTTACTTTGGACGGCGACGTCATTGCAAGCTCGGGCTCTATGACGGGCGGCAGCCGCAGGGAGAATTCTGCCAACCTCTTAGCCAACGAGAGAAAGATTAAAGAGATTGAGGACGAAATAGCCTCTGCAAAAGCCACACTTGCCCGCACGGAGATTAAGCGTGCGGAGGCGGATAACGAGCTTGAAAAGGCGAAAAAAGCACAGAGTGAGCTCGACGAGCGTATACAGGAAAAGCGTATAGAGCTTGCCGAAACTAGGCAAAAGCTCTCAAGCTTGACCGTACAGATTAACGAGCTTGAGAGCGAGTTTACGGTATATAAGCAGTCCAAAGCGGGGCTTAAGGAAAAGCTTGCTGAGCTCGACAGCGAGTACTCCGTTGCGGGCGAGGGCGCAACTGCGCTCTCAATGCGGTCGGATAAGACGTCGTCCGAAATAGATTCGATGAGCGAGCAGAATGAAAAGACGGTAAAAGAGCGCAACGCCAAAGCCGAAAAGCTCACGGCAATCCAGATTGAAATCGCCTCCTTAGAGGCGGCGTTGAAATCAAACCTCGACGCAATCGAAAAGGCGAAAAAGGAGAGGGAGACGCTGTACGAAAATTACGGCAGACTATCCGACCTTATCCCCGTTCTGCAAAAGCAGAGGGACGACTTTATGGAGCAGTCCACCCGTGCTGCGCTGACCGACGAGGAGAAGGCGAAGGTCGATTCAATCAACGCCTCTATCGTTCAGGTAGAGGAAAACAAAAAACAGCTCAATCAAAGGGTTGAGGAAATCGACGCTGCCCGTGAGGCGCTCTCTGCGGAAATCGACGCACTCACGCAAAGACAGCACGCTCAGGAATTGAACTTGCAAAAGGTGGACAGCGATTTGGAGTTCTTGCAACAGCGTATTCAGGAGGAGTACAACGAGGACTACGAGGGTTGCCTTAAGTACAAGGTGGAAAACTTCGACGTCGGTGCGGCGTCGTCCGAGATTATAAATTGCAAACGCCAGATAACTATGCTCGGTGCGGTCAACCCTACGGCTATTGAGGATTACGAGGAAGTCAGCGAACGCTATAAGCATATGACCGAAGAAAAGGAAGATATGGAAAAGGCGTTGGACGATTTGAATAAGGGTTTGGCGGAAATCCGTGACGAAATGCTCAGAATTTTCAACGAAGGCTTTAACCTGATTAACGAAAACTTCAAGCGCACGTTTAAGGAGCTCTTTGGCGGCGGTAGAGCGGAATTACAGCTCGACTACACCGACTGCGACGACCCCTTGGAGGCGGGCGTGGAGATTGCCGCTTGCCCTCCCGGTAAAAACCTTTCGAAAATTTCCCTCCTTTCGGGCGGCGAGCAGGCGCTTACGGCAATAGCTATATTGTTCGCAATAATTCAAATGCGTCCTATGCCCTTCTGTATTCTCGACGAGATTGAGGCGGCGCTCGACGACGCCAACGTAGACAGGTACGCAAATTACTTAAAGAAGTTTGCTCAGCATACGCAGTTTATAGTTATCACCCACCGTAAACCCACTATGGAAAAGGCGGACGTGCTCTTCGGCGTTACTATGGAGGAGAAGGGCGTATCCAAAATCGTTTCGGTCAAGCTTTCGGAAGTGGAGAGCAAGCTTGGCGGCGACACCGTCGCATAACCGTGTACGGCGCAGTTACTTAAATATTTAAGTTAATTATCAAGGGAATAAATATGGGTATATTTTCAAAAATCGCAGGTGCGTTGAAGAAGACGAAGGATAAGCTTTCGGGGGCGTTAAACGCACTCTTTAGCAAAAATAAAATCGGCGACGACTTCTACGACGAGCTTGAAGAAATTTTAATCGGCTCGGACATATCTATTGGCTGTGCGGAAGAGATTGTTGAGGAGCTAAGGGAAGAGGTTAAAAACGATAAGATTAAGGAGAGGGAATTCGTCACCGCTTGCCTTAAGGACATCTTGCAGGAAAAGCTTGAAGAAGCCCCCGTGCCTGAAATAAAATACCCCGCAGTGATAATGCTCGTGGGGGTCAACGGCGTCGGTAAGACGACTACGGTCGGCAAGCTCGCCGCATACTTTTTAAGGCAGGGTAAAAGCGTAACCGTCGCCGCCGCAGACACCTTCCGTGCCGCCGCAAGCGACCAGCTTTCAATTTGGGCGGACAGGGCAAAGGTGAGAATAGTCAAGCACGAAGAGGGGAGCGACCCCTCTGCGGTGGTCTTCGACGCCGTATCCTCTGCAAAGGCGAGGGGTACGGACGTCGTTATCGTCGATACGGCGGGCAGGCTTCACGTTAAGGCTAACCTTATGGAGGAGCTTAAAAAGATGTCGAGAGTGGTAGCGAGGGAATACCCTGCTGCCAACTTCTACAAATTTCTCGTTTTAGACGCAACTACGGGCAATAACGCCTACAATCAGGCGGAAGTGTTCGACAGCGCCGTTGAGTTGGACGGCATAGTGCTGACTAAGTTAGACGGCTCTGCAAAGGGAGGTTTCGTAATTTCGCTTTGCGGCGAGCTCGGCATACCCGTCGTGTTTGCGGGCGTGGGCGAAAAGATTGACGATTTAGAGCTGTTCGACCCCGAAGAATTTATAGAGAATATTTTGTAAATTAAAATCTTAATACGGCAAAAAAATCCCGTTAAACCTTAGTGGCTTAACGGGTAATTTTTTTATTTTTCGTTCGTGGTTTCGGGTGGTTGCGCTTCGCTGTCATTCAGCTTTTCTTCGCTATCTTCTTGATAGCGTTTAAACAGGACGGTAAGCGCAAAAAACACGACTGCACCTAAAAGGGTACAGATGCCCCAAACTACGCCTGCGTAAATAAATACGAACACACAAGCCGCAACGCAAAGGGCGGCTATAACGCAACTAATAATTCTTAAAATCTTAAACATATTATAATTATATATCTTCAGCTGACAAAAAGCAAACGTTTACAAGCCCTCATAACCGCCATTGTCAACGCCCAAGCTAAAATTGTTGGGTTAAAACGCCGCAACCTATTTCGAAATGCCGCAAAGCCTATTACATTATATATTACGCACACATACGCACACGCACGCGCGTGTGAGGGCAGATACAAGTATGAATATATGCAGAGGTGTGAATATTTAACAAATTATTTAACAAATTAACTAATAAAAACTTTTTAAAAAAAATCGTGACATAAATTGACTTTATTCGTCGGGCTTGATATTATATACAAGCTGTCGCATGAGTGACGAAATAAACTTAAGGTTTTCAAGCCGTTTAGCCTTAAAAAAGCCGAAGATAAGAATTAAAAAATTCTTAAAAAAGTTTTGAAATTCGCTTGACAAAGTATTAACGGTTATGTTAAACTAAACAAGCTGTCGCCCAAAGATAGCTCGGCCAAAGCTCAGCGGTCGATTTAAAACTTATAATTCAGCGGACAAGCCGTTGAGAAGAAATTGAATAATTTCTTGAAAAAGTTTTGAAAAATGCTTGACAATGTATTAACGAATGTGTTAAGATAGAAAAGCTCTCGCAAATGAGCACCGGGCTGAAGTTCGGTTAACGC
>JBJFAF010000071.1:0-3804 GCA_051887755.1 Candidatus Coproplasma sp. | reverse complement strand
CAAAACGGTAAACACAAGCGAGCTTGATATGTCCGAATTTGAGCTTAACGATATGGTTGACGTTGTTGTCCGCCCCGAGGATATTAAAATCTGTGCCCCCAACGAAGGACAGCTTAAGGGCAAGGTTATCTCAACCGTATTCAAGGGCGTTCATTATGAAATCACCGTCGAAGTCGGCAAATTCGAAATAGTTATTCAAAGCACCTCCTGCCCCGAAGTTGGCGCTGAAATCGGAATGAGAATTGAACCCGACGGCATTCACCTTATGCGCAAGGTCTACACGGTAAATAAATACGTCGGCGAGATAACCAAAAACAACACCGTTAAGTTCGGCGACGGCGAATTTGATTGCGACGTTACTACGCTTTACCCCGACTCGCATTTAGACGACGAAGGCTACCTTATAACCGCAAAGGGCGAAAAGCTTGACCTGACGGGCGTTGAAGTCGACGTAGAAGTCGACCCCCACGACATAGAAATGAGCGACGATAAGTCGGCGGGCGGAGTCGTCGGCAATATTATTTCTATGATTTATAAGGGCGACCACTACCGCTATATCGTTAGGACGGAAGAAAACGAAGAAGATTACGTTTTAGCTTGCCCCGACCTTTGGAACACCGACGACCTTGTGAGCTTAATTATCCCTTCCGAGAAAATTAAAATGAAGCTTATCGTTAAGGCGGAGGACGAAAACTGAGATGAAACGGCTTAGATTTTCACGCAGTCAGCTCTGTCTGCCGTACGCAGTATTTTTAATATTGTTCGTTATAGCCCCTCTGCTCGTCATCGTCTATTACGCTTTCACGAACGGTCAAGGGCAGATTACATTCGGCAATTTTATTGCCTTTTTCACCAACACGAACACGATAGGCACGCTTTTGTACAGCCTTTTACTTGCGGCGACAACGACTATTATATGCCTGCTTATCGCTTATCCCACTGCCTATATTCTGGCGCGCAGCGGTTTTAAAAAGCAGTACGTTTTGTTAATGCTGTTCGTCCTTCCTATGTGGATAAACTTTACGCTGAGAATTACGGCGTTAAAGGAAGTTTTATCCGTTTTAGAGGGCAACATCTCTCAATACCCCTTCTTAAATTCGGTAATCGGTATGACGTACGACTTTTTGCCGTTTATGATTTTACCGCTGTACACTTGCTTTTTAAAGCTCGACAAAAACCTTATGGAGGCGGCGTCGGACTTAGGCGCAAACAAATTTATCGTCTTTTTAAGGGTAACCCTTCCCCTCTCTCTGCCCGGAATAATCTCCGGCATAACGATGGTTTTGTTGCCCTCTATGACCAACTACGTCGTACTTGATATGCTGTATAACAGCACCTATATAATGGGCAGTCTTATCGGCAGTTATTTCAGCGCTTACGACTGGAATAACGGCTCTATGATTTCTTTAATCTTGCTTGCGATTATATTTATCGTAACGCTTATAACCAACCGCTTCGGCGATAAAGACAGTAACTCAGGGAGGAACTTATTGTGAAAAAAGCTTTATACAGCGTATGGCTTGGCATAGTCCTTCTCTTGTTATACGTCCCCATTCTCATCCTCGCCGTGTACAGCTTTACCGACGCAACTATGGTCGGTGGACAAATAAGCTCGGGCTCGTTCGATAATTATATTTACTTATTTAAAAACGAGGACCTGCGCAATATGATTGTTGGCACGGTACTGCTTGCGCTCGGCTCGGCTTTAATTGCCACCGTTTTGGCAACATTCGGCGCAATCGGCGCATTCTACTCAAAACGCACCGTTAAAGGGCTCATAAATACCGCTAACCAAATACCCGTAGTAAACGCAGACGTCGTAACGGGCTTTTCGGTTTGCGTACTGCTTATAATACTCTTCGGCATTAATAAAGATACTTATGTACCTTTGGTTATAGGTCATGTAGTCCTCTGCGCACCCTTCGTATACCTCTCTATACTTCCCAAGCTTAAGCAACTTGACAACAACTTGTACGAGGCGGCGTTAGATTTAGGCGCAACACCTGCTCAGGCATTGTTTAAAGTGGTTATACCCCAACTCATTCCCGGCATTTTATCGGGCTTTATGTTGGCAGTTACCCTCTCTTTGGACGATTACTTTATTACTACTTACACTAAACCCTCCACCTTCGACACGATTTCAACCTACGTCGTGAACGCAACTAAAGGCAGTCAAACCGCAACCAAGACGGCGCTTTGGGCTTTAAGCACTTTGATTTTCGTAATCGTAGTTATCTTCGTCGTCGTTATGAATTTACTTTCGGCTAAACGGAAGGAGAAAGACAAAGATGAAAAAGCTTACTAAGAGAATTTTATCGTTGGTTGCGGCAAGTGCAGCAACTCTTTCCGTCTTCAGCCTTGCCGCCTGTGCGCAGCAGGAAGAAACGCTCACTTTAAGAGTTTCTAACTGGGAAGAATATATCGACGAAGGCGGTTGGGATGAAGAGGAATTGATTGATATTGATAACCCATACGACCCCGATTTAGGCGGAATTATGGGCGTAAATTCTATTGTCGACGATTTTACCGAATGGTTTAACAGCGCTGATTACGGCTTTAATATTAAAGTTGAATACTCCACCTTCGGCACTAATGAAGACCTTTATAACCGTCTAAATTTAGGCGATAAGTACGATTTGGTCTGCCCGTCCGAGTATATGATTATGAAGCTTTTGAAAGAAGACAGGCTTGAAAAGTATTCTAGTGACTTCTTCGTCGAAAGCAACGAGAAGAACTACTATAAAAATAACGTTTCCCCCTTTATCGCACAGATGTTTGAAGAGAACGGCTGGACTGAATACGCCGCCTGCTATATGTGGGGCACGACGGGGCTTGTATATAACCCTGAGATTTCTGCCGACGAGGACGTGTTAACCTGGAATATTTTAAACAACAGCGAGTACAAGCGCAGAGTCACGATAAAGGACAACGTAAGAGACGCCTATTTTGCGGCGCTCGGTATTTACAACGCTGAAACCCTGTTGGATGAAGCGACCACTAAAGAGATGCGTAGCGAGCTTTTAAACGCCACCGACGATGAAGCGATTGCGGGAGCAGAGGACGTTTTAAAAGAGATTAAAGAAAACGTCTATTCCTTTGAAACGGACAGCGGAAAATCGGATATGATTACGGGAAAGGTTGCCGCAAACTTCCAATGGTCGGGCGATGGTGTTTATATTATGGACGAGGCGCAGGACGACGACGTTGAGCTTTGGTATTCAGTGCCTTACGAGTGCACTAACCTTTGGTTCGACGGCTGGGTTATGCTTAAAGACGGCATAGAGGGAAACGAGAAGAAAAAGCAAGCCGCCGAGGCGTTTGTGAACTTCCTTTCCCGCCCCGACAACGCCGTAAGAAATATGTACTATATAGGCTATACCTCCTCCATTTCGGGCGGCGACGATTTGGAAAACAATCTGATTTATAACTACCTCAACTGGCATTACGAGGCTGAAGAGGACGTTGAAGAAGTTTACGAATACGACCTTTCCTACTTCTTTGGCGAAGGCAGCGAGGCGACGGTTTTTGCCGATATAAAAACTTTCAAATTCAGCGAAAACGGCGAAATCAATCAAGGCAGACAGTTATTCGCTCAGTACCCCCCTGCTAACGTTATCGAGCGCAGCGTAGTTATGATGGACTTTGGCGACAGACTTTCGCAGATTAATCAGATGTGGATAAACGTGAGATGTTTGGACGTTAAAGATTTTAACCCTGCAGTCGTATGGACTATTGTCGGAATTATCCTTGCGGGCGCAGTCGCATTGACTTTATACAAATTCCGCTACAAGATTTTCATTCGTA
>JBJFAF010000070.1:1392-3807 GCA_051887755.1 Candidatus Coproplasma sp. | reverse complement strand
CATAGCTGCCGTTAAGCTCGGCGCAAAGTTTGCCTACCTTACCGATATCGACGCGGTTGCGGTTGAGAGCGCAAAGCACAATTCCGAATTAAACGGCGTGACCGAAAAGGTGGTCATAGCTCGGGCTGACCTTTTAGAAGACAGCTCTTTAAAGGGCGATATAATGCTTGCAAACATAACTGCGGATATTTTAGAAAGGTTAGCCCCTTCTATTCCTAAAAACCTCAAGTCGGGCGGCACGCTAATTTTAAGCGGCATCATAAACGAAAAACTCGATAGGGTTATAGAGGTCTACTCGGCGCAGGGGCTTAACCTTAGCGAAAAGGTCAATAAAGGGGAGTGGAACGCTTTGGCGTTCAAGGCGCAATGAGTACTCCGCACCGCTTTTTCGTAGATAAAATCGAATATCCCGACCAAACAGAAGTCGTATTAGACGGCGAAGAATTTATTCACGCCAAGACCGTGCTTAGGGTGGGCGAGGGCAGTGAAATAACCCTGTTGGACAACACCGCCAACGAATATACGGCAATAGTTGCAAAGGTTTCAAAAAATTGTTTGCTCGCACATATTACGGGGGTAAACAGGGGCGAAAGAGAGCCAAAGACCCCCATATATCTGCTCGTCGGCGCACTAAAGGGGGATAAGACCGAGCTCGTCGTGCAGAAGGCGACCGAGCTTGGCGTAACCAAAATCGGCGTGTTTAATTCCCGATATTGCTCTGCGTATATGAACGCTAACAAAATCGAACGCCTTAAAAAGGTGGCTAAGGAGGCGGCTAAACAGTGCCTGCGCTCAATCGTGCCCGAAGTCGAGTATTTCGAAGATTTCGGTTCGGCGTTATCGTCCGCAGAGGGGTACGATAACAAGCTCTTTTTCTGCGAGTTTGCGACGGGCAGCGAGGTCGATTTTGGAAATATAAGCGGCTCGTGTGCGCTCGTAGTGGGCAGCGAGGGCGGCTTTGCGGACGAGGAGTTCGCTTTGGCAAAGGAAAATTATGCGTTTAAGGGCATGAGCTTAGGCAAGCGCATTTTGCGCGCAGAGACGGCGGCAATCGCCGTTTGCTCAATTGCTGCGTTCAGCCTAAAGGAGCTCGATTGAAGGCGGTTGTTTTTACGCTCGGCTGTAAAGTAAACGAGGTCGAGAGCGAGTCGATTGCGGCGGAATTAGAAAAGAGGGGTTGGGAGGTTTCGGCTGAGCTTGCGCCTGCCGACGTCTATATTTTAAACACCTGCGCCGTAACTAAGGAGGCGGAAAAAAAGAGCCGTCAGCTCGTTGCAAGGGCGTTAAAGTTCAATCCCTCCGCACTCGTCTACGTTTGCGGCTGTGCCTCTCAAAAGAGCGAGGCAAGCTTTGTTGGCAAGGGCGTTAGGTTCGTTTGCGGCGCAAGGAAGAAGGAAGAGGTTGTAAACGCCGTCGTCGCCGATTTTGGGGGCGAAGGCTGTCTTTCTCTGTGTCCGCCTAAGCAATTGAAAACCCGTGCCTTTATCAAGATAGAGGACGGCTGTAATAACTTTTGCAGTTATTGCGTAATTCCCTATTTAAGGGGCAGAGTGCGTTGCCGCTCGGTTGAAGATATAGTCGGCGAAATCAAAAGTTGCACTTCGCCCGAAATAGTTTTAACGGGTATAAATATCTCTGCGTACGATATGCACCCAGACGGGCTTGCGGGGCTTGTTCAAGCGATAAGCTTTACCGATAAGCGCATACGCCTTGGCTCTATAGAGTGCAGGGTAATAGACGAAAAGCTTTTAGATGCACTCGCCTCGTTAAAGGACTTTGCGCCTCAATTTCATTTGTCCTTGCAGAGCGGTTCTAACGCCGTACTAAAGGCGATGAACAGGAAGTACACGAGGGAAGAATATTTACAAAAGTGCGGGCTTATTTATAAAAAGTTCCCCGATGCGGCAATCACTACCGATATAATTGCGGGTTTTTGCGGCGAGACGGAGGAGGACTTTTCACAAAGCCTTTCAATAATCGAGGAGGCAAAGCTTTCAAGGGTTCACGCATTTGCCTTTTCCCCGAGAGAGGGCACTAAGGCGTATTCTATGCAGGACGTGCCTAAGGAGATAAAGTCGGAAAGACTGCACCGCTTGCTTGCCGCCGCAGAGGACGCCGCTTGCCGCTATTTAAGCGTTAGGCTTGGCAAGATATATAACGTTATTTTCGAAGATTTCGACGGCGAATATACGACGGGCTATACCGAAGGGTATATCAAGACCTACGTTTCGGGCAAACACGGCGGCAGGGCAAACGTCAAGCTTATATCTCCTTTTAAGGACGGGGCGCTTGCAAAGATTGACGATTAATTATGGAGTGCATAGCTCAAGGCGTATTGTGCGAGAGAACTCATTTATATTAGAGAACTCATTTATATTTATTTTTTGTGGCAAATAAAAGATGAAAAGCAAGATT
>JBJFAF010000070.1:0-1292 GCA_051887755.1 Candidatus Coproplasma sp. | reverse complement strand
AGAGAACTCATTTATATTTATTTTTTGTGGCAAATAAAAGATGAAAAGCAAGATTGTAAACTTTTTTAAACAGACCTTTAGGCGGCATACTAATTTGGAATACGCCGAACTGCTTACCCGAGGCATAAGGGGAAGAAAGGGTATCAATAGGAAATACCCTTGGGCGTATTGCCGTCTTTTTGCGTTGCTTTTCGTACTGCTTGCGGTGTTTTTATTAATCGTACGCTTTACCTATAACGAAATGTTTGCCCCCACGATAATCGTGCTGTCGTCAACGTGTTTCAATCTCTCCTTTATACTGTTTTTGTACGAGCTGTATCCTAAGAGAGATTTAAGCTATCTATCCGTAATTCTTGCGATATTGATAGGCGGTACGGCGGCAAACGTCGTCTCGCAGATTTTATTCGATTTATTCCCCGCAAACAATCAATGGCTTACCGCCGTGTACACTGGCTTTTTTGAAGAATTGCCTAAGGCGGCGGCAACGCTCGTCGTGCTTATCGCCGCAAAAAACCGTTCGCCGCTTGCAGGTTTTATGTTCGGTGCGGCGGTGGGTTGCGGCTTTTCAATCGTGGAGGATATGGGCTATATCTTCGTAAGCGCAAACGAGCTCTCAGCCTTAAACCTCACCACGGTTATCGAAATCGCATTTTCGAGGGGTATAACTTCACTGTGTACGCACGTCTTATGGACGGGTGCAATCGGCTGGGCGTTTAACTTTTCTAAACGGCTGTTGGCGAACATAGTTCTCTATCCAACAATGCTCTTAAGCTGCGGATTGCATATCGCCTGGGATTTGCCCTTGGGCAACGTTGCCCGCGGAATAGTATGCGGAGCGTGCGCACTCGTGGCTCTTGCAGAGTGTGCGATAATCATAAAGCTTGAAAGGAACAAGGTCTTTGCCGAAAAGACTTTGCCGATAGACGTATCCGCAGGGGCAGACGCAAGCAACGCCGACGAGGACACCCTGCAAAAAACCGACCCTGAATATTGGCGGCATTGGGGGCACGTCTCTTTAGCCATCGCCGCTGTGCTTATGGCGATAATCGCCTGTTTTTACTGCGCCGTTCCCTTCCGAGAAAGATACGGCTCGGAGGTCTTTTATACGGCAGATAGTTTCGTGGAGTTTATGCAGGACGGGGCGGAGCTTAACGCAGGCGAAAGGGATTACGATTACAGTGCGTCCGCAAGCGATACGCAAAGCGGCGAATACACTATTCAAAGCGTAAATTCAACTGCCTTGATAGGCGGTAGAGAGTGCGCAGTGACATACGAATATTGGTACTACGGAA
>JBJFAF010000069.1:0-3848 GCA_051887755.1 Candidatus Coproplasma sp. | reverse complement strand
TTGTTACGCTGTTGGGAATAGTTACGCTCGTCAAACTACTGCAATAATAGAATGCATATTTGCCGATACTCGTTACGCTTTTACCTATTGTTACGCTCGTCAAACTGCTACAAGATGTGAACGCATGACCACCAATACTCGTTACGCTGTCGGGAATTGTTATACTACCCATACGTGTACAGGAATCAAACGCATAATCTGCAATCACTTTGGTGTCAATATGTATCACATAGGAGCTATAATTATCGTTTTTCACCTGAATCAATACATAATACGGGTTCTCTTCGCTGCCTAAATATTGACAATTATCATATTCATTGAATAACAAATTATTACAACCGCTGAACGCATTTTTGTCGATACTCGTTAAACTGTTACCTATCGTTACGTTCGTCAAACTGCTGCAATAATTAAACACATAACCACCGATACTCGTTACGCTGTCAGGGATGGTTATACTCGTCAAACCACTGCAACCAAAGAACGCAGAATAACCTATACTCGTTACACTGTCGGGGATGGTTATACTCGTCAAACCACGGCAACTAAAGAACGCATAATCGCCGATACTTTCTACGCTGTCGGGGATGATTACCGAAGTAATTGAAGTATTTTGATAAAATGCTTTTTCATAAATACTCTTTACGGGCAAGCCGTTATATGCGTCGGCAATACGTATTCTGGTAGTCGTGCCTTCATAACCTATAACTTCCGCATAAGTGCTATCCGCAGAAACGTCGTAAATAACGCCTTCGGTTGCACCCACCAGCGCATTGCAAACGGAACATTCGCCTGTCTCGTCAGGGGTATGTTCGGCTTTATCCTTGATTTCATCACAGGTACCGCAGGTACGCCAATGGTACGAATTGTCGTGAGAATACTCCGTTGACCAAGCGTGGTCGACGATATCCGTATAGTTCTCAACTTCTACCTTGCCGCAAACGGTACACGTTTTAGTGTCGTAACCCTGCGCCTGACAGGTGGGCGGAGTCGTAACCACCGTCCAGGAATGGTCAGAGTACTCACCTTGCTTCCATTCAACGATTTTACAGTCGAAGCATACGTGGAAAAATAGCCTGTTTTCACAAGGGGTATCCGCATCGGTAAACGCCGTCCAATTTCCAAAAGTATGTACGTGCGTTTCAGCTTCGGGCATTACTACCTTTTGCGTGGTTCCGTCTGTAAACGTTACTAAAAGATTGCCGTCCTTATCATATTCAACCTTTTTAATGCCTACGCCGTCTTTACCATTCGTGCCGTCTACGCCGTCTTTACCGTTAGCGCCGTCCTTGCCCGAAATGCTTGCAATAAATTCTTCAAGCGTACCGCTGTATCCAAGCTCGGTCGCTTCGGCATATGCCGCTTCAAACGTGTATACTTCGCCCCATTTATCGCCCGTATTCGCCCCGCCGCCGCAGGCTGTTAAGCCAAACGCAAGAGCAAAATTGAAACGGTTGCCATTAATGCTATTAGAAACTTCTTTTTCATAATAGTTCTCCCGTATTATTACGCAATTTAATTATATGAATTATTAATTTATATGTCAAGTGTGTTTTTAATTCATTGATATGAACAGCCAAATATGAATTAGCTAATTTCAAGCGTTGACGAAAAGTTTTACCCACTTATTTTTGCGCTTATAAACGAACTTAAAAATATTGATTTTTCGCATTAGAAAAAGACCGCCTTTAAAGCGGTCTTTTTATTACTTCATATTTCTTAATTTCCTCTAATCTTGTCAACGTAGGGAACACTATCCCCAAAAATATCCGTAGTCCCAATCATAACCGTCGTCCCAATCGTTGTCAAAGCCGAAGGGCGGATAGAAGTAAGGGCTGTGGATAAAATCGAAACCGCCCCCCTCTTCCTTAGGACGGGTCTGCATTATGAGCTTATGCTCGCTGTTGCCGAAAGATGCGTCGACCTGCATAACCTGTTTGCCGCCGTCCTCGACGGGTTTGAATTTGATTTGAACGTTTTCGGCTGCGGCGGGGCGGTCAACGTCTACTTCGAACTTCATATCGTCGCCCGTTTCGCCCTTGATTTTCGCCTTTTCGATAAGCGAGCCGTTTTCGTATACGCTTACGACTACCTTACTCTCGGTTTCGTCCGCCTCGATTTCGTATTCGTATTCCATTTTAATATACGACCTGCGGTCGGCAGAGGTAAACGCCGTGAACTCTATTTCGCTTTCGGTCTCGCCGCCGTCCGTTTCGATTTCGTATTTGCCCTCTACGGGGTAGGAAACGTTGCCCGTTATAAGCTCTCCCTCGATTGCAAACTTTTCCTTGTCCTCTTTGACCTTGACGCTGCCATTAACCTTGTTAAAGTACAGCACCTTTTCCATTTCGCTGCCAAAGCCGTCGGAATAACCTATGCCGAGCTTAAACTCGTATTCCGCCTTGTCTGCGGCGGTACAGGAGCTGGTTATCTTGCCGTCGCCCAAAATGCCCGTCGCAAAGACTGCGTATTTATCGAGAATCTTTTTCTGTTCATCCGTGACCTCTTCGATTGCCGACGGACTGCTTGAATAAGCCGCCGCACTGTTAATAGGTTCCGTTCCGTCCAACATATTGCCCACTGAAACGGCGCCGTACGCATAAAAATCGGTTGCGGAAGATACTTCGCCGAAAGTTATAATGTCGGGCACGATTGTCGCAGGGGTTACGGGCTTAAGGAAGATGAGTACGCAGGTAACCGCAACGACTGCCGCCGCACCGACAGCGGCAAACGAAAAGCCTATCCTGCGCTTTGCCTTTACAGCCGCACCGCCTACGGGTGCGCTGACCTCTTCGCAAATACCGCAATCGGCTTTGATTTGCCGTTTTACGCTATCCGTCGGCATAATAGCCGAGCTTTGCTTTTTCAGTAGTTTTTTTACGTTCACGATTGTTCGTCCTCTAAAATTTCCTTAAGCTTTTTAAGCGCCTGATTGTTCTTCCAAGTTATAGTGGCTATCGGCTGAGAGAAGATTTCTGCAACCTCTCGTCTTTTATAGCCCGCCACCTGACACAGCATTACTATTTGATATTCCTCTTCCGTAAGATTTTTTTGCGCTACTTCGAAGATATACGGCAACTCCTGCTCGTACGAACCCCCGAAGAAAGGCTCTGAAAAATCTGTCAATATCTCCCTCTTGTGCTTTTCGATATAGTTAAGCGCAAGGTTTTTTCCTATCTTACACAGCCACCCTATAAAATTTGTTCCGATTTGATAGGAGGATAGATTGTTCAACGCCTTTAAATAGGCGTCGTGCATCAAATCCTCTGCGCACGCCTTATCCTTTACATAATAGAGGATATTGAAATACAGCGGCTTATAGGTATGCTCGTATATGTAATCGAAAGCGGATTTATCTCCCTTTTTATACCTTTCGATTTTTTCTTCGAGTGAGGAGTTTTTCATATCCTCTCTATTATAACAGATAAAACCGCGGTTTTGTTGAAAATCTATAAAATTTTTTTATTTTTTTATCCCGCCGCAGAGAGCTACTCTCCGACGGCAATATATTTCGAGAGGGCGGCAAGCGTTCTCTCGTCGGCAATCGACTTTATTGGGTCGAGCGGACGGCAGAATTTTACGGGTCGTTCGGGTTGAACGGCGTTCTCCTCCTTTTGAGGCGGCGGCGAAGTTACCGCTTGAACCGTGGAGATAATTTGCGAAAGCTCCTCAGCTTGCTTTAAGGCGGTCTTTGCCTCCTCTCCCCCGAACTCTTCGATAAGCGGTTTTATCTGCGCAAAGCCGCCGTTACCCGCAAGCATAAGCATTGCCGCAAGAATTAAAAGTTGCATAATTTTAACCCCCGTCATAAACTGTAATAATACATAATATGCAGAGGTGACGATGAG
>JBJFAF010000068.1:0-3897 GCA_051887755.1 Candidatus Coproplasma sp. | reverse complement strand
CACTTAACCGATTTAACAGCAAGCCAGAAACTGTAAATGCCTAATTTTATAACGGTTAGTAACCCCCATACGATACATTTGCCGAAATATCCGATTGCCGTTCCGTTAAATGCAAACCTGTATCCGTCGATAATTTTGTGCTTGCAAAACCATCTTTCGCTGTGGCAATGTATCCAATAAAGTCCAAGTGTTAGCGTAACGGCAAAAACGATGCCGTGTACGATATTCCAGCCGAGCAGTTGATACCAATGACCGTCGAAAGACGACTCTCTACTTTCTACGCCCACAATATGCGTATGTTTAGTTTGCCATTTTATAACGCTTACCTTCATTGCGACTACATAATAAATACCAAAGGTTATTATTGAAAGTAATAACCACACGAAAAACTTGCCGAATAACTGCACGCCCTTGCCGTCGAATACAAGCTGTTTACCGTTTATGTAGGTGTGCGAGGCTACCCAGCGCAATTTCCAACAGGACATTGCAGGGTAAGCAAGCCCAAGGGTAATAACGCTTACTATTGTGGTAAGCAATCTTATAAAGTAGTTGGCAAAAGCACCGCCCGTGAATTTGGATTCCGCAGTAGATACGCTAATTGTATTATCTGCCGAATTTTGAACGGTGAGTTCAGTGTTTTGGTTTTCCATAATCTTCTCCTTAATAACTACCAAAATGGTAGTTTTTATATAATTATATTACCAAAATGGTAATATGTCAAGCAATAAGGAAATAATTATTGTTATGAAAACTATTTTGGGCGAGAGATTAAAGGAATTGAGGGAAGAGGGAGGATACACGCAGAAACAGCTTGCTGAAATTTTAGGCATAAACAGCGTGACATATTTACATTACGAAAAGGAGCAGAGGGAACCGCCTCTTTCACTGCTTGCAGATATAGCCGTATTTTACAACGTCACCGTCGATTATCTTTTAGGGTTGAGCGAAGATTGCTAAATAATGAGCTAAAAACGACAAAAGAAAACCCCGTCCGAATAAACAGACGGGGTAAATTATTCAAAAAAAACCGTGCAGCCCCTTTTGCCGAATAAAGCCGAAACGTTACCTTTACAGGTGGCTACTACAAGGCTACCTTATGGCACACTCAACATTCCGCTTAGTGCTGCTATATCCCTATCCTGACACGGTTCACGGCGAAAAGTTGCATAAGACCTTGTTATCAACACCCCTTATAAAGGGCTGCTTTCCACTTTAGTCGTCGGGAGGGGCGGTTCGGTCCCGCTATAGCGGATTGCGGGTACAGGGCACCGCTAACTCCCCACTTAGCACGGTAAGGGCATTATAGCAGATAAATTCAAACAAGGCAAGTAAATTTTTGTCTTAAGACAAATAACTTGACTTTTATAGGGCTATAATCTAAAATATAGTTTGTATTTTTTGGAGGTATTATGGCAGAAAATTGTAGTCACGATTGCTCGTCCTGCGGTGAAAGCTGCTCTTCCCGTTCGGCGGAGAGCTTAAAAAAGAAACCGCACGAATTAAGCACGGTTAAAAAGGTTATTGCCGTCGTCTCAGGTAAAGGCGGCGTAGGCAAGTCTATGACGAGTGCGTTGCTCGCCGTATCGGCGCAGAGGCGTGGATACAACGCCGCACTTATGGACGCCGATATAACGGGTCCTTCAATCCCTAAAATGTTCGGCATACACGATAGGGCTATGGGCAGCGAAAAGGGCATTTTGCCCGTCGATTCAAAGAGCGGCGTGCAGGTTATGAGTATGAACGTCCTTTTGGAAAACGAGGATGAACCCGTCGTATGGCGTGGCTCGCTCATTTCAGGCACCGTCCTGCAGTTCTGGACGGACGTCATATGGGAGGCGGTGGACTTTATGTTCGTAGATATGCCCCCCGGAACGGGCGACGTGCCTTTAACCATCTTCCAAAGCCTGCCCTTGGACGGTATAATTATCGTCACCACTCCGCAGGATTTAGTGGGAATGATAGTCCAAAAGGCTGTAAATATGGCTAAGATGATGAACGTACCCATCTTAGGTATAGTTGAGAATATGTCCTATATTTCATGCCCCGACTGCGGCAGAAAGATTAATATCTTCGGCGACAGCAAGGCAGACGCTCTCGCACTTGAGTACGGCATACCCGCAGTTGCAAAAGTGCCCGTAGACGGCGTCTTGACCAACCTTGCGGACAGCGGCAAAATCGAGGACGTCGAAAACAACTATCTTCAGGATTTCTTCGATAAAATCGATAAAAATCTCAGTAAGTAAGTATCTATTAAAGCGCCTCGGCGGCAAACGTTTGCCGCCGAGGCGCTATTTTTGTAACTCGTTTAATTGACTATGAATTTATAAAGTTATATAATAAACGCAGTAAAAGGCGATGGAAAAAATTGCCTATTATAGCGGCAAACGCCGTAAAAATTAAATGAAGAGGATATTATGAAGGCAAAAGATTTTAGGAATCAAGCTTGGTCAAGCATAAACGGCAAATGGGGAACGCTTGCGCTTATCGCCCTTTTAGTTTCGCTCATTGAAGGCGGACTTGCAGGCTTAAGCATTATCGGCGTGGGGGCAGTAGTATTACTGCTCGTGACGGGTCCGCTTACGCTCGGCACAACGATTATATCTTTAAAGGTTATGCGTGGTAATTTTGTGACGGTGGGGGATATGTTCCTCGGGTTTAAAAACTTCGGCAATGCGTTCCTGCTTGCGCTTTTAAACGAAATTTTCGTTTTCTTATGGTCGTTGCTCTTTATCGTGCCCGGCATCATCAAATCTTACGCCTACAGAATGAGTTTTTACATTTTGGCAGACAACCCCGATATGGACCCTAATACCGCCCGTATCCGCTCTATCGAAATGATGAAGGGCAACAAGTGGCGTTTATTTTGCCTTGACTTAAGCTTTATCGGCTGGCTCATTCTTTGCATGCTCACTTGCGGTATACTTTCTTTTTGGATACAGCCCTATATGCAGTGCGCAAGTGCGGCTTTCTATCAGGAGCTTATAAAGGAGCAGAATAATATGCAGAACATGCAGCAGAATTTTGCTCAGAACGGCGCACCTAAACAGCCTGCGGAGCCCTTTGAGGAGTGCGCTCCTGCAAACTCCGAAAATCCTGAGTTGACACTCGACCAACGCAACGATAATAGCGAAGAAAACAAATAATTAATATATCAATATCGCCGCAGGCAGACTCCTGCGGCGATTGTTTTATAATTTATTCAAGACCAGCCAGATAATCAAGGCTGACGCCGAAATAAACGGAAAGGCGAATAAGGTTAGATAGTGTTGGCTCGCAACGGTTGAGTTCCCATTGACTGATTATAGATTTACCTACGCCGATATCCTTAGCAAGTTGAATTTGCCCAATGCCTTTTTCTAAGCGTAACTCTTTTAATCTACTTCCGAACGTATCCTTCATATTTATATTTTCCCACAATAAAGGGAGAAATACTTGACTTCCCATTAAAATGGGAATATAATATCTTTAAGTCAAACAAAGGAGAAGAATATGTTTTGCAAAAATTGTGGTAAAGAAATAGACGATAATGCAGACGTTTGCATTTATTGTGGCAAAAAAGTTGATAAGACTGTTGGTGGTGAGCGAAAAGTAAACGGCTTTGGCATTGCAGGATTCGTCATTGCGTTGTTATCGCTTTGGTTGGGTACTTTTTACTGTATAGCACCCATCGTCGGGCTTGTTTTAAGCATAGTCGGTATGAGTATGTCTAAAAAATGTAACTCTTGCAACGGGTTGGCTATTGCAGGTTTAGTCATCTCTATTATTAGCCTTGTTGTATGGGTTATAATTTGGTTAGTTGTCGGGGTTGCAATTTTAAGCGTTTTGGCTTAAAAACGATAAAAAAATTAATATATTCAAGTAACTTCGCCGCAGGCAGACGCCTGCGGCGATTGTTGT
>JBJFAF010000067.1:0-3898 GCA_051887755.1 Candidatus Coproplasma sp. | reverse complement strand
GGCGATAATTTTGCGTATGTTGAGGCGGTAAGACAGCTTGCCGAGGAAGAGGACTGTCTGCTTATCGACCTGTTTGCAGAGACGAAAACCATCTTAGAGACGGCTACGTCAACCTACGCAAACTATCTTATGGCATTAAAACCCAACGACTTAACGGGCGTTTGGCCCTCCGGCTACGACACGACTTACGGCAACGGCTCACTCGGCTATACGGGTATAGAGGCAACGCATTACAACAAATACGGTGCGTTCATCACTGCCGCAAAGGTTGCCGAAAACATTATCGGTATGAAGGACGAAAAGCACAACGAGGGCAAGGAGTATTTCGACTTCGTATCTTCGGTGGGCACTCCCAAAACTTACATTGACCCCTCTAACCTTATGTCTAAAACGGCAGTTGCGGCTGTAGAAGGGTTGTTTAAAACTATAAGCGTAACCAACCCCGACAGACAGTATCCCGACCCCGTTGCAGTTGTAAATCTTATTTCTGCAATCTCGGCAAAGACTGTTACGCAGGACAACTACCTGCAAATCGGCGAAGAGTGCGAAGCAGCTCGTGCGGCATATAACAACCTGAACGTAGACGACAGGTCCGCCGTAACCAACCTCAGCGATTTAGTTGCGGCTGAAAGCGCCGTTGAAACATTAATAGACGCCAACAGGGTTAGTCCCGTTAAAGTTATATGGTTTGACCCTTCGTCTATGGAGACGGCGACTATTACAACCTCTATTGCTTGCACTGGATTAGTTGACTTGGGCGAAGATATCGCACCTACGCAGTTTACTATTGTAGGCGCTTCGGGCAAAGCTGTAGACGTTAAGGCGGGTTCAGCTTCGTTTAACTACGGCGGAAAAGATTACAGCGTATCCAAATATCTGTCAATGGGCGGAAGCGCATCTTTCGGCAGCAGCAGGTATGTGGAGTTTTCAGTTGATGGGGCTTGCAAAATAACAGTCGTTGCAAAGTCCACGGGGTCAAGCGATAGAACTCTTAATCTCGTAGATTCGTCCAACAATCCCGTGACCTCGTTTGCGGCAAACACAAGCCAAAGCATAACCACGCAGGATATTGCCTCCGCAGGTACATATAGGCTCGGTTCGGCAGGCAGCGGTATCTATATTTACTCAATAATTATAGAATATTTTGCGTAAACAAACTTGCGCATCTGACAACGAAAAATAAATAATTTTAATGCCGTTCAGGCTTAAGCGCACTAACCGTGCAAAGCTTTCGGTATGATAAGGAGAAAAAATATGAAAGTAAAAAGGCTAATTCCCATTGTACTGTCAATACTTATGGCAGGCACGCTGTTCTTCGGTTGTAACAACAACATATCGATAGAAAACGGCGGCGGAAATGCGGGCGAAACAGGTGGAGAGACCGGTGGCGGTTCAACGGGCGGAGAAACCGGTGGAGAAACAGGCGGCGGCTCGACGGGTGGCGAAACAGGTGGAGAGACCGGTGGCGGTTCAACGGGCGGAGAAACCGGCGGAGAAACAGGCGGCGGCTCGACGGGTGGCGAAACAGGCGGCGATACGCAAGCCTCAACGCCTCTCCCTGCAAGCAACAAAATCTACGTCGTTGGCGACTCTACCGTATGCTCGTTTTCAGACGACTACTATCTGCCCAGATACGGCTACGGCACTCAGCTTGCAGAGTATCTTAACGTAACGAGCGACCAAATCGTCAACCTTGCTTTATCGGGCAGGAGCTCTAAGAGCTTTTTGACCGAGGATAATTACACTACGCTCACAAGCTCTATTGCGGAGGGCGACTACCTTATAATAGGCTTTGGTCATAACGATGAAAAGAGTGACGATAATGATAGATTTACCGACCCCAACGGCACGAAGGACGTTGCGAATACTTCCAAAGGTACTTCGCTTAAGTGGTGCTTATACGAGAAGTATATCAAGGTTGCAACGGACAAAGGCGCAACGCCCATACTCTGCACGCCTATCGTAAGGTATTCGGCGACGGCTGATTATTCTGGCTCAAAGGCGCATATAACCGAAGACGGCAACTATCCTCAAGCTATCAAAGATTTAGGAGAGGAAACGGGTACTACGGTTATCGATTTGACCGCTTTAACCAAAGCCGTATACGAGGCGGATAACGCTAACGCAATTTACTATCACGCACATACGACTTACGCAGGCGAAATTAAGGAAACCGCCTACGACGGCACTGAAACGCCCGACGGCAGAGACGACACGCATATCAACAAGTTCGGCGCAAAGATGGTAGCGTATCAGTTCGCTAACGCACTTAAGGCTACGGATAGCACGTTAAAGGCGCACGTTAAGGACGATATAGCCGCACCCACGAAGGCAGACGAATATTTGGGCGCAATCAAAATGACTTACGTTAAGCCCGACTACACGCCTTTCGACCCTGCAAATTTCGAGGCAAACAAGCTTTTCAGTTCGACTACGGGCACGACGAACGTAGACTGGTATAAGACTGCAACGGGCGTACTCGGCGGTGCAACGAAAGTAAGTAATTACAGTTTTACCGAAAATAACGGTACGGTTACTATCGTTGCCGATGCGGGTAGCAAGTTTGCTGCGACACAGGACGGTTTTGGCGCAGTATTCGTACAGGTAGACGTGAGCAAGAACTTTAAGGCATCGGCAAAGGTTACGGTAACCGCCGCACCTTCTTCGGTCAATGCGCAGAACGCATTCGGTATGATGCTCCGTGACGATATTTTAATCGACGTTCAGGATACGACGCTCGCCTCCAACTTCGTTGCGGCGGGGGTAAACGGAAAGAATCAGGCTTTGTTCAGCCGTACTAATACAGCTGCTCTCTGCTACGATGAGAGTAAGACGCTTGCGTTTACTAAAGACGTAGAATACGAAGTAAGCATAGAACGTGTCGGTCAGACCGTCGTTGCAACCGTAAAACAGGGAAGCACCGTTCTCAGCAATACCTATACAGACTTTGATTTCGTGGCAAGGGACAACAATTATATGTATCTGTGCCTGTTTGCGAACAGAGGCATAACTGCTAATTTCAGCGATATCATCTTTGAAATTACGGGCGAGAGCCAAGGCGCATAAGCTATATGGTTTAAATTAATCGGGCGGACGGCGAAGAATTTCGCCGTCCGCCCTTGACTTTGTTTGACTATCGCTATAAAATATCGTCGAAAGGAGTATTTATTATGGACGCAATTGAATGTTTAACGAATAGAAGAAGTATAAAAGCGTATAAGCCCGACCCCGTTGACGAGGGCGTAATTAAAACGATTTTAGATGCGGCTATGAACGCCCCTACAGGTATGAACAGGCAGTCGCCTATAATTATTGCCGTGACTAATAAGGAGCTTAGGGACAGGCTTTCAAAGTTGAACGCAAAGGTTTTAGGGACGGATAACGACCCGTTCTACGGCGCACCCGCAGTACTCGTCGTGCTTGCGGACAGGAATATCAATACCCACGTCTACGACGGCTCTTTAGTTATGGGCAATATTATGAATGCGGCGTATGCGCAAGGGTTGGGTTCGTGCTGGATACACCGTGCAAAAGAGGTGTTCGACAGCAAAGAGGGCAAAGAGATTTTATCTTCCTTAGGCATAGAGGGCGACTTCGAGGGGATAGGACACTGCGTGTTAGGCTACGCCGCCTGCCCTAAGCCGACTAAACGTGCGAGAAAAGAAAACTACGTTTATTACGTTAAATAATAGATAACACTTATATGCAAAAACGGGAGAGGACTAAACGTTCTCTCCCGTAAATTTTTATTTAGTTCTTTAAGCGTTCGTTATTCTGCGCCTATTTCCTTATCGTTGGGGATATAGTCGGTCATTTTGCCGGAAAGATATTCGTCGTAAGCCTTCATATCGAAGTAACCCGTGCCCGTAAGACCGAATACGATGACTTTCTTTTCGCC
>JBJFAF010000066.1:0-16825 GCA_051887755.1 Candidatus Coproplasma sp. | reverse complement strand
CCCTAAACAGTTGAAATATACTTGAGTTTATTGTATAATGTAGGTATTATGGAAAGAAAATCGTATATGCACCTTAAAAGCGGCAGCGACGTGCGAGGCGTTGCCGTAGCAACCGAACAAGACGACGTAACCTTAACCCGTGAGGCGTTAGGGGATATTACAAGGGCGTTTTTAAAATGGCTGTCTTTAAAGAGCGGCAAAAAGACGCCCAAAATTGCAGTCGGCTACGATTGCAGAATTTCTAACGAAGTAATATTTGCAATCGTTAAGGAGACGGTTTTATCCTGCGGATGCGACGTTATCGGCTGCGGACTGAGCTCAACCCCCTCTATGTTTATGCTGTTAAAGGACGAGAGTTGGGGCTGCGATGCGTCGATTATGATAACGGCATCTCACCTGCCCTACGATATGAACGGGCTTAAGTTCTTTACCCCCGACGGCGGCTTGAGCGGAGACGAGATAAGCGCAATACTCTCATACGCCGAAGAGGGCATAAGCCTGCCTCAGGGCGAGGGCAAGTTCGAAAGAAAGCCCTATATGAAAAAGTACTGCGAAAACCTCGTTGAAATGGTACGCTCCGCTACGGGTACGGATATGCCCTTGTACGGGAGAATAATCGTAGTAGACGCAGGCAACGGCGTGGGCGGCTTTTTTGCGAGCAAGGTGTTAAAACCCTTAGGCGCAATAACCTCGGGAAGTATCAACCTCTGCCCTGACGGCAGATTCCCCGCACACGTTCCCAACCCCGAATTGCCCGAGGCGATGGACGCCCTTAGGCGTGCCGTGCTCTTTTCAAAAGCACAGCTCGGCATTTCTTTCGACACCGACGTCGATAGGGCGGCAATCGTAGACGGCGACGGCAACCCCGTTAACAGGGATAAGCTCATCGCCCTCGTAGCCGCTACAATTTTACAGGAAAGACCCGCAACCATCGTTACCGACAGCGTAACATGCGACGGGTTAACCAAATTTATCAACAACCGAGGCGGCAGACACGTCCGCTTTAAGCGCGGTTATAAAAACGTCATAGACGAGGCGATTCGCCGCAACGAAAACGGCGACTACTGCCCCCTCGCCATTGAAACGAGCGGACACGCCGCATTTAAGGACAACTATTTTTTAGACGACGGTGCGTACCTCATATGCAAGATTTTAATCACTTTCTACTTACAGACGCAAAAGAGGGAAAAGCTCGGCGATTTAATTGCAAGGCTTGAATTGCCCGTGGAAGAAAATGAAGTGCGCCTTAAATTCACCGCAGATTGCCGCAATTTTAAAGAAGAGGGCGACAGAATTATCCGTGAGCTTAAATTCTTTGCCGACGCCGATTCAAGGGTCGACCTCGTACCCAACAGCTATGAAGGCGTACGAATTAACTTTTCAAGGTTCGACGGCGACGGCTGGATGCTCGTAAGGCAGAGCGTTCACGACCCCGTACTCCCCGTAAACTTTGCAAGCCTGACAGAAGGCGGCAATAAGCTTATGGCGAAGTACTTGTATTCGTTTGCGGCAAAATATCCCTGCCTTGATGTTAGTGCGCTTAAAGATTTTATAGAAGGTTAATAACCGCAAGCGGCGTTAAGAGACACGGAAAAGCAGTGCGCAAATGCGCATATATTTTACAATAAAAAGATAATACTATAACAGGAGAAAAAATATGTCCGTACAACAAAAATGCGTTGATACAATAAGGGTACTTTCAGCTGAAGCAATCGAAAAAGCAAAATCGGGTCACCCCGGCATATGCCTCGGCGCCGCCCCCATCGGCTACGAGCTGTTTGCAAATCACCTTTCGTTCAGCTATAAAAACCCCAATTGGGACAACAGAGACAGGTTCATCTTATCCGCCGGTCATGGCTCTATGCTCTTATATTCACTCTTGCATATGTTCGGCTATGACGTTACGATGGACGATATTAAGTCCTTCCGTCAGCTCGGTGCAAAGACCGCAGGTCACCCCGAATACCGCAAGATACCCGGCATAGAAACTTCTACCGGTCCTTTAGGGCAGGGGCTTGCAAACGCCGTAGGCTTTGCCGTGGCAGAGGAACACCTTGCGGCGATTTTCAATAAACCCGGCTACCCCATCGTCGACCACTTCACCTATGTTTTGACGGGCGATGGCTGTCTTGAAGAGGGTATCGGCTACGAGGCTTGCTCCTTTGCAGGCACTCAAAAGCTTGGCAAACTTATTTTACTGTACGACAGCAACGACGTAACAATCGAAGGCGATATATCCCCTACCTTCTCCGAAGACGCTGCGGCAAGATTTATGGCGCAGGGCTGGCAGGTTATCAGGGTGAACGACGCCAACAACTTAACGCTTTTAAGATACGCAATCGAAAGGGCAAAGAGCGATTTGACCCGCCCCTCCGTCATTATCTGTAAGACAAAAATCGGATACGGCTCTCCCTTAGTGGGAAGCGCAGATTGCCACGGCGCTCCCCTCGGCGAAGAGAACGTCCGCCTTTTAAAGGAAAATCTCAACTGGACGGAAGAACCCTTTACCGTACCCGAAAAGGTTAAAGAGCACTGCAAGGCGATTGCGGAAGAAAAGAGCAAGGCGGAAGATAAGTGGAACGAGCTTTTTGCAAGCTACGACAGAGAATATCCTATGCTCGCCGCACAGTATAGACAATTTATGAAGGGTGCGGTCGACTTCAACGCCGTCCAGGGCTTGTACGACTTCGATAAGCCTGAGGCGACGAGAAGTTGCGGCGGCAAGATTCTTAACTCTATTGCAAAGGTTGCGCCCAACATTATGAGCGGTTCTGCCGACCTTGCCCCCTCCACTAAGACCGAAATCAAGGGCAGCGAATACTTCTCGCCCGAACACAGAGAAGGCTGTAATATCCACTTCGGTATCCGTGAACACGCAATGAGCGCTATCTGCAACGGTATTCAACTGCACGGCGGTTTAAGGGCGGTATGCTCGACCTTCTTCTCCTTTGCCGACTATATGAAACCCGGCATAAGAATGTCCGCACTTATGAAATTGCCCGTCATCTACGTTATGACGCACGACTCTATCGGCGTCGGCGAGGACGGACCTACCCATCAACCTATGGAACAGCTCGTTATGCTCCGCTCCATTCCCGGTATCAACGTCTTCCGCCCCTGCGACGGCAAGGAGACGGCGGCGGCGTTTATGGCGGCGTTCAATTCCGAACAGCCCACCGTCATCGTTGAAACGAGGCAGAATTTACCCGTCTATGAAAAATCGGGAAGAAAGGCGTTGAGGGGCGGTTACGTTATCTCCGACTGCGAAGGCACTCCCGAAGTACTCCTTATCGGCACGGGTTCGGAGGTTGAACAGTGCGTTCAGGCGCAAAAGCTCCTTTTAGAACAGAATATAAAGGCAAGGGTTATCTCCCTTCCCTGTATGGAAATCTTTGAAAAACAGGACGAAGAATATCAAAACAGCGTAATACCTAAGTCGGTCAAGGCAAGGGTTTGCGTAGAGGCGGCAAGCCACTTCGCTTGGTACAAGTACAGCCGAGACTACGGCGAGCTTATCACTATGACGAGTTTCGGTACTTCGGGCAAAGCGGCAGACTTGTTTAAGCACTTCGGCTTTACCCCTGAAAATATCGTCGCAAAGGCTAAAAAGTCCATTGAAAACGTCATACTCAACAGGTACAGCCACTAATCGATAAAGACTATAAAGCTATCCCCCGACAACGGTCGTTGTCGGGGGATTTTTTCGTATTTATTAAATTGACCGCCTATTATATGCCGACTATTGCGGTTTTGAATACTTCGCAGACGCTGTCTACGGGGATAAAGTGTACATTATCCTTAACGACTTGAGGCACTTCCTCTAAGTCCTTTACGTTGTCCTTGGGGATAATCACGTCTCGCACACCGATACGATAAGCCGCAAGCGACTTTTCCTTTAAGCCGCCTATAGGCAGTACGCTGCCTCGGAGGGTTATCTCGCCCGTCATCGCCACGTCTTTGCGCACGGGCTTTTTGGTGAACGCCGAGAGTATTGCCGTAGCCATCGTTATGCCTGCGCTCGGACCATCCTTAGGGGTCGCCCCTTCGGGTACATGAACGTGAATGTCAGTAGTTTCAAACTGTTCCGCACTCAAGCCGTACTCTTCGGCGTTAGAGCGTATATAGCTGATTGCCGCCCTTGCGCTCTCCTTCATAACGTCGCCGAGCTTGCCCGTTAAAAGCACGTCGCCCTTGCCGTGCATTGCCGAAACTTCTATCGATAAAGTCGTACCACCGACAGCCGTCCAGGCAAGCCCCGTAGCCGCACCTACCCTATCGTCTTTAGGCAGTTCGTCGCCACGTTCGAAACGGGCGGCGCCCAAAAGCTCGTGCAGGTCCTTGCCTGCAACCGTGCGAGAAAAATCTTCCCCCTTCGCCTTTTTTACGGCGAGCTTGCGGCATACGGCGTCTATCTGTCTTTCCAAACTGCGCACGCCCGCCTCCCTCGTATAGCCGTCGGCAACGGCGTCTATCGCCTCGTCGGTAAAGGTCACGTTATTTTCGTCCAAACCGTTCGCCTTGAGCTTTTTAGGGATAAGATAACGCTTTGCAATCTCCCTCTTCTCCTCCAAGGTGTATCCTGAAATCTCTATAATTTCCATTCTGTCGCGCAAGGGCTCGGGAATGGACGAGAGGTCGTTTGCCGTCGTTATAAACAACACCTTTGATAAATCGTACGGCACTTCTAAGTACCTATCCCTAAAGGTGGAATTCTGGGCGGGGTCAAGCGCCTCTAACAGTGCACTTGAAGGGTCGCCCCTGAATTTATCGGTGGAGAGCTTGTCTATCTCGTCCAAAAGGAATACGGGGTTAATCGAACCTGCGTTTTTAATAGCCGTTATAATTCTGCCGGGCATTGCGCCGACGTAGGTCTTTCTGTGACCTCTGATTTCCGATTCGTCGGTTACGCCGCCGAGGCTCATTCTTACGAAGTTGCGCCCGAGCGCACGGGCAACCGAGGTTGCAATCGACGTCTTACCAACCCCCGGAGGACCGACGAAACACAGGATAGGCGCATTCATTCCGCCCGTAAGTTTTAACACGGCGAGGTATTCGGTTATCCTCTCCTTGATTTTTTCAAGCCCGTAGTGGTCGGCGTTTAAAATCTCGACTGCGTCCTCCAACTTTTCAGTATCCTCGGTAGTCTTTACCCACTCCAAATCCAAAATCCAGTCCAGATAATTGCGGAGTACGTTATAGTCGGGGGAGGACGTCTGCATCCTCGACATACGGGAAAATTCCTTTAACGCCTTTTCCTTGACCTCTTCGGGAAGCTCTTTTTCCAAAATCTTCTCTTTGAGTTCGTCGAGCTCGTCGCCGTCGTCGCCGAGCTCGGTGTGAATAGCCTTGAGCTGTTCCCTCAAATAGAAGTCCTTCTGTCCCTTTTCAATACTGCGCTTAACCGAGGCGTTTATCTTCTTTTGCAGTCTTGCGATTTCCGTCTCGTCGTTGATTGCACGGCACAGTAAATCGAACTGGTCGCACAAGTCGACCGTGCTTAACAGTTGCTGTTTTACGTTGACAGGAAGATTTAAAAGGTTTGCCGCATTGTACAAAAATTCTTCCTTATTTTCGCTGTTCTTTATAATATCGACCGTTTCGTCGCTTGTAATACGGTCGGGCGATAATACCTCGGAGATGGTGTATTTAGCCGTGCGGAAGTACGCCTCCGCCAAATCAGAATTGTTGATTTGGGCGGGGAGCTCTTCCCCGTCGGCAAATAGACAGCCGTCCGACTTTTCCAAAGCCAAGAGTTTAACACGGTAAAGCCCCTTGCCCGTAACTCGTATTCTGTTACCGGGAAGGTTGGTCACTCTGCTTATTGAAATGACGACGCCCACGTCGTATAAGTCGACTTCGCCTTTAACCTCGTTTTCGGTTTCGTCCCTCTGAGTGGCGACAATCATAGTCTTGCCCCTGTCGAGGGCGTATTTAATGGCGGCAAGCGTTATAAGCCTGCCTGCGTCGAACGTTATTGTGGAAAGCGGCAGGGCGCAACGCCCCCTTAACGCCGCTAAAGGAAGATGTACGTTATCGTTAGCCATAGTTGAATTTACTCCTTTTTATCCGCAATTTTACTGTACTGTATGAATTAGCCGTCTTAAAAACGTAAGGGGGATGCGCTGACCGCCTCCCCCACATTAATATTATAAACCGTTTTAGCACGAACGAAACGCCGCACTAAAATTCATTTTAAACTCACGCCGATTTTTTATAGATAATCTTGGGTTCGGCGTTGTCGGTAATGCAGTCCGCCGTAACGACGACCTCGTCCACGTTAGATTCAGAGGGTATTTTATACATAACCGAGGTCATAACGTTTTCGATAATCGTCCTTAAGCCTCTTGCGCCCGTCTTAAGCTTGATTGCCGTCCTTGCGATTTCCTTTACCGCACCGTCGTCAACGGTGAGCTTTACGCCGTCGAGCGCAATGAGTTTTTTATACTGCTTAATAATTGCGTTCTTAGGCTCGGTAAGTATATTGACGAGCGCCTGTTCGTCAAGCGGGTGAAGTGCGACCGCAATGGGAATTCTGCCCACGAATTCGGGGATAAGACCGAATTTGGTCAAATCCTGAGGCTTGACCTCCGCAAGAGCCTTATAGGTATCGTCGTCCGTAGCCTTGACTTCGCCGCCGAAACCTAAGGACGTACTGTCCTTGCGTGCCTGAACGATTTTATCGAGCCCAACGAAAGCTCCGCCGCAGATAAATAAAATGTTGGTGGTATCTATGCGCAGACATTCCTGCTGAGGGTGCTTGCGTCCGCCCTGAGGGGGAACGTTAGCAACCGTGCTCTCGATAATCTTTAAAAGCGCTTGCTGTACGCCCTCGCCCGATACGTCGCGGGTGATGGACACGTTCTCGCTCTTCCTTGCAATCTTGTCGATTTCGTCGATGTAGATTATGCCGCGCTCTGCACGGGCAATATCGTAATCGGCGTTCTGTATAAGCTTTAAAAGGATATTTTCAACGTCCTCGCCGACGTACCCCGCCTCGGTCAAGGTGGTTGCGTCGGAGGTTGCAAAGGGCACGTTTAAAATCTTTGCAAGCGTGCGAGCAAGCAAAGTTTTACCGCAACCCGTAGGACCTAACAACAGGATATTGCTCTTGTCGATTTCGACGTCGGCAAGCTCGCCTTCGTCTTTGCCTACGCTGTTTATGCGCTTATAGTGGTTATATACCGCAACGGAGAGTACCTTTTTCGCCTCGTCCTGACCGACGATATATTTATCGAGTTCCTCCTTTATTTCGGAGGGCTTTTTTAAGGGAACGGGTTGCGCTGAACCGCTTTGCTCGGTTTCAGAGAGCATATCCTTGCAGATTTCTACGCACTCGTCGCAGATAAAAGCGCCGTTTTGACCTGCGATGAGCTTTTTAACGAGCTCCTCGGGTTTACCGCAAAACGAACAAAATCTTTGGCTTTCTTTCAATTTAAACTCCAAATAATAAAAATTTTATTTCCGCCGCAAGCAAGAGCTTTGAGCGTCTTTTCAGGCAGATTGACCAAGCGGTTGGCTACGCTTATTATTGCCGCAACCTACCTTTATTATTCAAGGACTTACCTCTTATAGAAGACGTTATCGATAAGTCCGTACGCCCTTGCCTCCTCTGCGGAGAGGTAGTTATCCCTGTCGGTATCCCTCTCGATTTCCACGATGGGTCTGCCCGTATTCATAGAGAGAATTGTGTTCAACTTCTTTTTGGTCTTTATGATATGGTTTGCGGCAATTGCAATATCGCTTGCCTGACCCTGCGCACCGCCTAAGGGCTGGTGAATCATAATTTCGCTGTTGGGCAGGGCGTAACGCTTGCCCTTTGCTCCGCTTGAAAGAAGGAATGCGCCCATCGACGCCGCCATACCTATACAGATAGTCGACACATCGCACTTAATGTAATTCATAGTGTCGTAGATTGCAAGCCCTGCCGATACCGAACCGCCGGGGCAGTTGATATAAAGGCATATATCCTTAGAAGGGTCCTTTGCCTCCAAAAAGATAAGCTGAGCTACGACGGTGTTTGCAACTGCGTCGTCGATTTCTCCGCTTAAAAATATAATTCTGTCGTCTAACAGCCTTGAATAAATATCGTAGGAGCGTTCTCCTCTGGAGGTCTGTTCTACAACTATAGGCACGAGTGCGCCGTTCGTTTCTTTAATCATTTTATTATCTCCTTATATTAAATAGGATATTTATTGACAAATAGGGATAGGATTATGCCTAATTTAACGATACTTCCGCAAAGTATAATTGCTGAGAGTAAACAAATGGCGGCACCGTGCGCCGCCATTTAATACCTATCGTTTAAGCCACTAAGTTGTTGTTCGCAGAAAGGAACTCAAACAACTTGCTTATAACCAAATCGTTTGCGATATATTCAAGCTGGCGTGCGTCCATATTCTTTTTATATTCTTCGACGGGCTTTTCAACCGAGGCTGCCTGCTCGGCAATCTTTGCGTCGATTTCTTCCTGCGTTGCGGTGATGTTCTCGGTCTTGATAATCTTTTCGATTACAAGCTGAGAGAGCACTCTTGACTTAGCCTGTTCGTTAAACTGAGCCCTGAACTGTTCCATCGTCTGACCCATATAAGCGATATACTCTTCAAGCTTGATGCCCTGATACATAAGCCTGTAGGAGAAATCTTGAACGATATTGTCTATTTCGCTTTCAATCATAGCCTGAGGAATTTCACATTCGCAGGTATCGCAGATAGCCTTGACTATGCTGTTTTCAGTCTGGTCACGGCTGTCGTTTTTTGCCTTAGTCTCAAGGCGTTCACGGGTCTTAGCCGTGTACTCTGCAACCGTTTCGACGCCTGCGTGCTTTTTAACGTATTCGTCGCACATTTCAGGTAATTCCTTGCCTTTGATTGCGTTTAACTTGATTTGGAAGGTTGCATCCTTATCACGGAGGTTATCTGCCTGATAATCTATGGGGAAGTGAACGACTATTTCCTTCTCTTCGCCGATTGCCATACCTGCAACCTGCTCCTCAAAGCCGGGAATGAATGCGCCGCTGCCCAACTCCAAATCGTAGCCTTCAGCCTCGCCGCCGGCAAATGCTTCGCCGTCTACAAAGCCCTTGAAGTCGATATTGACTGTGTCGCCGATTGCGCATGCACGGTCGGTTATATCGACGGTCTTAGCCTCTCTTGCAAGGATTTTTTCTACCTCTTTCTTTACGTCCTCGTCGGAAACGGTGTACTCGTACTTCTTAATCTCTAAGCCCTTGTAAGAACCGATTTTAACGTCGGGCTTAACGGGTACAGTAAAGGTCATAACCACCTTTTCCTCGGTGAGCTCGTCAACCGAAAGTTCGGGGGCGCCGACTGCGGTGAAATTGTCCTTTTCCTTTTCCAAAATTGCGGTGTAGTGCTCGGAATAGAGAACGTTGAACGCCTCGTCGAAGAAAACGCCCTTGCCGTAATAATTTTCGATTACGGGTTTGGGTGCTTTACCCTTTCTGAACCCGGGCACTGCGTACTTACCTCTCGTTCTGGCGTAAGCCTCGTTCAATGCCTGTTTCCACTCCTCGCCGCTGAAGGTAAGGGTGAGTTTTACCGTGCTTTTTTCTGATGCCGCTTGCGTGTATTCCATTTTATTTCTCCTGATTGAATTGCCTGTTTATTTTGATAGCTATGCCCGTTACGTTAGGCAAAGCATTTTTAACACGGAATATATTTTAACACATTCGTTTTATTTTGAAAAGCAATTTATAAGCCCGTTATCAATTTACTTTTTAAAAATTTTACTATATAATGAAGTAAAATGCAAATTAGGCGCATAGATTTGCGCTTTGGTTAAGGAGCTTAAAGTGCCGCAGGACGCTTTTACGTTAAAATATATCGCAAAAGAATTGAGCGAGACGTTTATCGGCGGAAAAATTTCCAAAATCAACCAACCCGCTAAAGATACGCTCTCCATTTTAATATACACTCATTCGGGTACGGTTAAACTCACCTGCGACCTGTCCGCAAAATATTGCCGTCTTTCCGTCGGCGAAACTTGCCCCGAAGTTAACCCCGAGGTTGCGCCGAATTTTTGTATGCTTTTGAGAAAGCACTTGCAGAACGCCGAAATTTTAAGGGTCGAACAGGTCAACCACGAGAGGGTTATTCGCTTTGATTTTAGATGCTTTTCGGAATTTGAAATCACCGAAATGAGCCTTTATTTTGAAATTATGGGCAAGTACTCCAACGCCGTATTAGTTAAAGACGGGGTGATTTTGGGCGCACTTAAGACTGCTTCGTTAGAGACGGGCGCAAGGAGGGTCACCCTCGGCGGCGCAAAGTACCTTTTGCCCGAAAGTCAGGGCAAGGCAGAGCAGAATAATTTAGAGGAAATAAGGCGGGTATTTGAAAACAAGGGCGGCTACTTCGACGGCGGCACAGCAAAGTTCATCGCCGAAAAAATCGCAGGCGTCGCCTATACCACGGCAGAGGACATCGTATCCCTCTACGGCGAAGGCGTCACCGCTGAGCAAGTCTATTCATATTTAAACGAGGGCGAAATTTACCCCTGCGTAATCTACCACGACGGAGCGGCAATCGACTTTAAGGCAAGAAAGTCGTTAGGCGGGGTCGGGCGGGACAGCCTATTGCAAGCGCAGAGAGAGTTTTACGATTACGCCGTATATAAAAAGAAATTCGAAGACGAAAAGCGCAAACTTTGTTCCGCACTCTCCTCCGCCGTTAAAAAGGTTGAAAAGCGGCTTGCCGACGTCTACGACAGGCTTTCCGAATGTGAAAAAGCCGAGGGCGTAAAGCTTAGGGGAGAGCTGATTACCGCCAACATATACGCCGTTGAACGAGGGGCGAGCTCGTTTGAGGCGGTCAACTATTACGACGAAAACTGCTCTAAAATCAAAATCGACTTAGACCCCCTACTATCCCCCTCTCAAAACGCACAGCGGTATTATAAAAAATACGCAAAACTGAAGAGGACGGAGATTAATTTAACGGCGAGAAAGGCAGACGAGCTTGCAAGGCTTGACTACTTAAAGACGATTGAAAGCAACCTCGCCTATGCGGAAAATTTGACCGACTTAAAGGAGACGAGGGACGAGCTCGTTTCGCTTTCGCTCCTACCCCCTCCCCCCAAGGTCAAGGGCGGCAAACAAAAGGGGGCTAAGGCGGAGAGCAATTTCCGAGAGTTCGGCTGCGGCGACTTTTTAATCGTATGCGGAAGAAACAACGTTCAGAACGACAACCTTACCAAAGGACTGGACGGCGAGGATATTTGGCTCCACGCAAAAACCTATCACTCTGCGCATGTGGGAATAATTACACAAGGTAAAAAGGCGACGGACGAGGTTATTAAATTCGCCGCAGAGGTATGCGCCTACTATTCCGACGCAAGGGAAAACGGTAAAGTGCCGATTGATTACACTTTCCGCAAAAACGTTAAAAAGCCCAAAGGAGCGGCTTTAGGCTACTTTGAATATACAAACCAAAAAACAATTTTAGTTGTGCCCTGTGCGCACGGCAAGGAGAGGCGAGATGAACGATAATAACGAAATCAAGACGGAAGAGCTTGAAGAGCTTACCGAAGAACAAAAAAAGAAGAACTTTATGACCCATTTTTATATATCTTTGGGTTGCTTTATCGCAGGGTGCGTACTGCTTATACTTGCGGTAGTTTTTACGTTTGCAATTAAAAACGGTATTGCGGTATACTTTTTGATTGCGAGTATGATTGCCGAGCTTGCAGCCATAAGCTTTTTAAACTATATGAAACAGAAGGGCGGCGAAGGCAAGCTGAGGTCGGTGTTCGTGATTTTAAACTATGTGGTAATGGGCGTTGCGTTGGCGATTTTCATTGCAGGTACGGGCACGAGCATATTTGTCAAATCGTCGCAATAAAATTTAACTTAAAACTAAATCTTATTGAGCGTGCACCGTGAATAATAAGGAAGTCAGAGCGGTATACTGTCTATATGGAAGATATCTTGCTTGCCCTCTCTTCCTTGCTTTATAGCGCAGGAACGGACGGGTATAAAATATTCTACGAGGACGAACTTACGGAAGTCTTCCCCGAAGATTTGCGCAACCGAGAAACGCTTGAGGCGGCATTAAAAAAGTTGGTCAGCGACGGCTGTGTAGACGTGAAATATGTGCGAGGCGAGGTCTTTTGCATTGCCGTCCTTAAAAAATACGAGCCGCCAAAAGAGCTTGAAAACCAAGACGAGGAAGATAGCGAACGGTGCGAAAACGGCGAGCAAAAGCTCAGCGTAAAAAAGGTTTACGTCTGCGCCGCTGTCGCCGCCTTTTTGGGTGGTATGCTCGGAGGGTGCGTTACCGCAATAATTGCGGCGGTCGTGTGAAATGCTTAACAGATGTGAAAACGACGTTATGAGCGCCGTTTACTGCCTGTGCGACGGCACGGACGGGTGCCTCATCTCCCCTTTCGATATACTTAACGTACTGCCTCAGCGCAGACGGTATACCGCCGAAAGGGTTGAAAATGCACTGCAATCGCTTAAAAACAGCGGGTATTTAGATTTGATTTCCTCCGAAAGAAAGGGCGAAAAGATGTACGTCGTTTCCTTAAAGGCGAACGGACTTGCGTTTAAGAGCGAAGCACTGCAAAAGCGCAAGGACTTTTTAAACAGAATTTTAACCGCATTCGTCGGCGCACTCGCAACGTTTATCTTCGGACTTATTTTAAAGGCAATTTTTAAAACTTAGTTTAATATGCAGTAAATATGAAAAACACGGACATCTGTCCGTGTTTTTTAAAAATTATGGTTGATTAAATAATTTTGAAAAAGTTACTTTATATAATCGCAAATTTTAAATCCGTATGTTATAATGTAAAATGATATGATAAAATCATAATTAATCGGGAGAAAACAATGCAAGAATTCAAGGTTGTTTCGTTATTCTCTGGTTGCGGAGGGCTTGATTTAGGAATTGAAGGCGGATTTACCTACCTCGGTCAATATTATCCTAAAAACCCGTTTAAAATTGTTTGGGCTAACGATATTAACGAAAAAGCAACGCAAACTCAAAAGTTAAACTTCAAAAATATAAACGTTGTTTGCTATGACATAACAAAAATTTTGGAGGTTAACGATAACAAACAATTAACGTTATTTGACAAAGAATTTGTTCTTCCGCCCTGTGCTGACGTTGTCACAGGCGGTTTCCCTTGTCAAGATTTCAGTTTGGCAGGCAAACGCCAAGGTCTGCGTGTTCAAAGAGGTAAGTTATACCAAAGTATGGCTAAAGTAATCGATTTGCTAAAGCCAAAGGTTTTTCTTGCTGAAAACGTTAAAGGATTGCTGACTTGGGAAAACGGTTTGGCTATAGATACTATAGTCAGCGATTTTTCAAAACTCGGTTATAAGGTTAGTTACAAATTATTCAATACGGCAGATTATGGAGTTCCTCAAACAAGGGAACGCGTGATAATTGTCGGAATAAGAAGCGATTTAAATTCTGATATTGATTGGCCGAAACCGACACACTCTTCTTGCGATTCAACTTTAAAGCCATGGTTGACAATTAAAGACGCTATTGGAGATTTAGAGGACGATAATAAACATAATTCGTTACCCAACAGCGGATATTCAAAGGCAAAATTGTTTAAGGGCAAGCAAGGAAATACAATAACGAAAGCTGATAGACCTGCCCCCACTATGAGAGCTGAACACCACGGGAATATAGAATTTCATTATTCTTTACCAAGAAGATTGTCCGCAAGAGAAGCGGCAAGAATTCAAACGTTCCCAGACGACTTCGTATTTGTTAAATCTACAAGTGATGCTTATAGACAGATAGGTAATGCCGTTGCCCCCGTGTTTGCGTGGCATTTGGCGCAAACGTTAAAAACTATTCTACAATAAGGAAAAACCATGAGCAGCGTTTACGATAAACTGTTTGATGATAATTTAATTGTTAAGAGAGTAAAAAACAAACTTCCGCATTTATTCCAGTTAGCAGAATTGGAGAGTTCAAGAAACGGGAAATTGGGTATGGAAATAGGTTCCGTTCGAGAGCGCATTTTAATCGCCTTGCTTATGTATAAATTCGGAATCGACATCGTTGACCCTGATATCCCCATTACGGCACCGGAAGTAGACGTCATCGTAAACAACACTCCGCTTTCGATTAAAACGATTACCACAAACAACGATAAATGGAGCCCAATTAAGCTTATTTGGACGGTTGATGCACAAAAGGCATTGGCGTTTAAAAACAACTACATCCCTTCTTGTGATATGTTAGTCGCAAAAATTTGCTGGAATAGTTGCGGTAAATTATTATTGTTTTCAAAAGAAGCTCAACGTCAGGTTCTAAGCGATATCGGTAGAGACAGATACATAAAATTACCCAAGGAAAACACTAACCCACGAGGCGTTGAGATTACAACTGAAGCCCTTGCTCTTCTTGAAAACTATAACGATACAAGGTCTATTGTGATAAATTTTATAAAAGAAAAATTAGATTACAGAGAAGTTTATACAAAATGGCTTGATGCCTGGAGAGAAGAATATTAACAATTGGAATATGAAGAAATGGCGGAAGGCTAACCCTTCCGCCAATGTTTTTTACAGCGAATATTACTTTTCGCAGAAGGCAACCATCGCCCTATGCATCGAATACAAGTCTGCTTTGGAAATTACCTCGTAAGGGGCGTGCATAGAGAGCACGGGAACGCCCATATCGCAGGTGTCGATACCAAGGTTTGCGATATACATCGCCACCGTACCGCCGCCTCCCACGTCGATTTTGCCGAGCTCCCCCGTCTGCCAAATAACTCCGTTTGCGTCCATAGCATCCCTGAGATACCCAACCATTTCGGCAGAGGCGTCGTTGGTGTTGCCCTTACCCCTTGAACCGTGGTACTTGGTAAGAGACGCACCGCAGTTTATGTAGGAAGCGTTAGTCTTTTCGTACACATCGGCATATGCAGGGTCGTATGCGGCAGTAACGTCCGCAGATACGCATTTGGAGTTATAGCGTACTAATACAGGGTCTGCGCCCAAAGCTTTGGAAAGACATTCGATTAAATCGAGAATAACCCTCGACTGCATACCCGTTACGCCCTGACTTCCCGTCTCTTCCTTATCGGCAAATACGGCAATCAAAGTATCTTTAGAATTACTGTCGAAAAGCGCAGTCATTTCAGGATATGCGCACACCTTATCGTCGTGACCGTACGCAGAGATGAGCGCCCTGTCAAGCCCTACGTCCCTAGGCTTGCCTGCGGGGACAAAGGTCAATTCGCTCGTCTGGAAGTCGATTTCTCTTATGCCGTATTTGGCGTTTAAAAGCCTTAACGCCGCCGCCTTAACGGCTGATTTTTCGTCCCCGTCCTTTTCGGGAATAGCGGCGAGCAACGCATTTAAGTTTTCACCCGAAATCGCCTTAGACATAGGCTGAGAGCTCTGCTCTGCCGCAAGGTGAGGAAGGAGGTCGGTAATGTAGAAGATAGGGTCGTTTTCATCCTCGCCCACGCACACCTCCACTCTTTCGCCGCCGGGGAGAACGACAACGCCGTGTAATGCGAGGGGAACGGTCGTCCACTGGTACTTTTTAATACCGCCGTAGTAGTGCGTTTTAAGGAAAGAAAGACCGCCCGCCTCAAACAAGGGGTTGGGCTTTAAGTCAAGCCTGGGGCTGTCTACATGAGCCGCCATAATCTTAAAGCCGTACTCTTCGGGGTTGTGCGTACCGACTTTTATGATAAATATGTTTTTATCGCGGTTGATAAAGTACAACTTGTCGCCCGCCTTTACCTCGTCGCCGAATTTATAGCTTTTATAACCCTTTGCCTCTGCAAGCGCCTTTGCGGATTTAACTGCGCCTCTTTCCGTCTTGGAGTTAAAGAGGAACTCCTTATAGCCCTCTGCGTAGTCGAAAATTTTTTTAAGCTCTTCTTCGCTTGCTTCTTTGTAGTAGTTTTTTCTTTTATACTCGTATTCCATTTTATCCCTCTCAAAGTATTGCGGGAGCAGTCTGCCCCACGAATTTTCCAAAGGATATTATAACCAAAGCAAGCCCTTTTGTCAATAGCGGAGCGGGGACACTTCCAAATATTTTATTTACTAAATTTTTGCTTTTAGTATTTACTATTTATTAAATATAGTGTATAATTAATGCGTATGAGTATAGTTAAACGCAAGTTTAAAATAAACGCCAAAAAAATAGCCGTGTTGGGCGTTCTTACGGCGCTAAGTCTTATTGCGTTTTTAATTGAAAATCTGTTCCCCCCTCTGTTTATTCCGGGGGCAAAGCTCGGGCTTGCAAACGCCTTTTCTTTTATTGCTCTTATAATCTATTCGCCGATAGAGGCGTTTATTATAGTCGGCATAAGGACGGTACTTTCCGCAATATTTGCAGGAAATATTTCCGCAGTTATGTACAGCTTTACGGGCGGCGTGGTCGCAATGGGCGTAAGCTCGCTTTTAATCTACCTTGTCTGCCCTAAAATTTCTATCGTAAGTGCGTCCGTTGCGGCGGCAGTCGCTCATAACCTCACCCAAAACGCCGTGTTCGCTCTGATGTCGGGCACTGCGCTTGCGTTCAGCTACGCCCCTTACCTCGCATTAATCGGCGTGGCAAGCGGCACTTTTATAGGTGCAACGGTAACGCTGATAATTAAAAAAATTCCCGAAAACGCTTTTGGAAATCTGCTCGGCGTCAAGCGTAAAGTATGCGTCGCCGAAAGGCAGAGCATGGGCGAAGGAACTGACGGCGGTCAAAATTAGAGCTTGGAAATTACGCACTTAAGCAGTGCGATGATTTTATATAAAAGTTGAAAAATTTTTAGGAGGTTGACATTGAAGGCAATAAAAGGAAAACCCTTTTTTGCAGGCATTCAC
>JBJFAF010000065.1:0-16836 GCA_051887755.1 Candidatus Coproplasma sp. | reverse complement strand
CAGTACTGCCAAGTATGATAAGAACGGCAATATCGTTCAAGGCATCATTAAGGGCGGCTACGCTTACAACGGCGGTGCTATCCACCAGGATTGGTATGGTTCGGTTGACGTTGAAGCAGGTTTCTTTACCGAAAATAAATGCGTTGGATACGGCGGTGCGATATTCGTTTACAGGGGAATTGCAAACAGTTCCGTTGGCGTAACAATCGGCGGTACGGTATTGTTTGATAAGAACTATCGCGTATCGGGTAACGATATGACTAGGAACGATATTGGTTTATATTACAGTAGCCATATTTTAAAAATCGGTTCCGAGATGTCTGCAGGCGCAATCGAAGAGAGGAACAGTATTTACGTTAGAAGGGATAAAATAGGTACGTTCACCACAGGTTGGGGTAAGTACAATCCTACAGTTAAACCTGAAACACGTTTTAAGTCTGCTAACAGTACTTATAGAATAGGCTCTTCGGGCGCAGGTGCGTTAAAAGAAGCGACTATGCTCTCAAACAACAATAACGATAACTGGGTATTTGCAATCAACAACAGCAGAAGTTCCAGCGGCGAACCCGAACTGTTCACTTTAATAAGCGATTGGACGGCAAGCAACTATAACATTGGTTCTTACAATACCCGTTTCGGTTCGGACGGTAACGCATACCGCAACGGCGCATTGTTGGTGCCTGTCGATGCGAACATAGTCATTGACCTTAACGGTTTTACGCTTGATAGAAATCACGCACTCAACTTAGACTCGAAGTACGCAATATACAATGCAGTTATTATTGTTGAAGGTACTTTGCAGATAATCGACTCGTCGGTAACCAACCAAGGTACAATTAAGGGCGGCAGTTACGGCGTATTCTTGAACGGTACAAATGCAAACGTAACGCTCGGCGGACTCCTTATTACCGAAGATACAGTGCTTACAGGCAATGAAGTCAACGTATATGGCAGCGATAAGTACGGCGGTAATATCAGCGGCAACTCGTTATACGGTGTAAACGTAAATGCCCGTACGTTCACAGCAACGGGCGGTAAGGTTACGGGTAATACCAACTGCGACGTATTCGTTTCGAATACCAATTCGACTATTAACGTCGGCGAAAACGCATACATCTACACCGAAAACAGGAAGGTAGGTTCAGGCTTAAGGCTTGAAAGCCCTCTTGCAATGATTAACATTATATCTACTCTGTCCGAAGACGCTAAGATAGGCTATATGAGACAGGGCGTAGGCAGACTTACGAACGGTTGGGGCTTGTATAACGGCAACGATACAGACCCGTTTGAGACGGTATTCATATCGGAAGAACCCGATAAGTATAAGTCTTATTCCGAAATGTTCGACGAGTATAAGGAAATAACCGTATCGAGCTACGACAACGGCATCAACTGGCAGTTTGCGGTGGATAAGAGCTTGGCAACGGGTGAAGCACAGCAGTTCATTCTCTACGAGTGCTGGACGGCGGCAGAGCACGAAACTTATACGACTGCTTTCGGTACCGGTACTGCATACCGTAACGGTGCGCTGTATGTGCCTGAAGGTGCAAACGTTATTCTCAACCTTAACGGACATACGCTCAACAGGAATCTTACCAGTGCCATTCAGAACGGTATGATAATATTCGTTGAAGGTACGCTCACGATAATAGACGACCAAAGCGTTTCCGACTATAATGCAGAATGTTGTGAATTAGTAGACGGCAAGCGTCCTGACGGACAGATAACCGGCGGCAAGAACGCCACGGGTTCCTCTTCTGCGGCTATTTACATAGGCAAGACGGGTAGCGTTACGCTTACAGCAGGACAGATAGTCGGCAACAAGGCGACTAGCGAATCTTCAAGCTCAGGCGCAATATTTGCCGCAGGTACGTTCGAAATGACGGGCGGTTCGATAAGCGGTAACAGCGGTTACGGCGCAGGTGCGGTCTATGTATCCAACAGCGGTACGTTCAACTTCAGCGGCGGCGTTATAACCGAAAACAAAGCTGAATCGGGCGGCGGCGCTATCTACACGTCGGGCAAAGTGAATTTGTCAGGCGGTTCAATCGACGGTAACCAAGGTCTTATAGGCGGTGTGTACGTTGCAAGCGGCGGTCAACTTACTATGGAAGACAACGCTTATATTACGAACAACATGGGTTCAAGTGCCGGTGCGGTATTCGTAAATAACGGCAGTAATACGTTCTTTAAGATGCTTGGCGGTTGCATAAACGACAACTCTGCAGTCAGCGCAGGTGCGATTTATGCGGCAGGCGTCGTTGAAATAAGCGGCGGCGAAATAAAGGGAAATAGTGCAAGCGGCACTACGATTAACGACGGCGGCGGCGCAATCTACATATCCGGCACGGGTAACGTAACGGTTACGGGCGGCGAAATAACGGGCAACACCGGCGAAAACGGTATCCGTGTTCACGCATCGGGTACTATAGGCGTCGGCGGCAGCGCTCGCATTTACAACAATATAGCTAAGAATAAGACTAACGTTGGCGGAGCAGAAGTTGAAGCTAACGACTACTGTGATATTTATCTCACCGTCAGTACGAGAAACGTCTACGTCGTCTCCGAATTTAACAGCGACGCAAAGGTAGGCGTATACCGCCTCGGCGCAGGTATCTTCACAAGCGGATACGGTCTTTACAACAGCGGTAAGCCTTCCGACTACTTCGTATCCAACAGAAGTATCTATTCGGTATCTCTTTCCGTGGCAGACGATGCTACCGACTGCGAAGCGTCGGTAGGTATTGCCGTAGACCCCGAACCTCACGCATTAACTACTCCTTACGAATACAGCGGCGGTTGGGAAAATATTATCGTCGATATCGATACTGATAAGGTCAATATCGGTACGTTGGATGAAGGCGTAAGAGTATATGTGAATTCAACTACGGGCGCTACGTCCATACAGGCGGTTAATGCCGGTACATATGCCGTATCGTTCACGCTTAAGGAAAACTACTGTTGGCTCGACGGAACTGTTACCGAAAAGATTGTTTTAGGTAAAGTTGCGCCTAAGACGGTAGTTCTTGAATGGGAGCCTGAATTGCACGAAGGCGAAAGCTGCGTCTATGACGGTGTAACTACTCACGGACCCGTTGTAAAGGTTGCAGATTCAAGCCTTTGCACGAACGTCTTGATCGGCGAGTTGGATACCTGTGACGTTGCAATTTCCGGCAGACAGATAACGGCAAGCCCTGACGGCGGACATACTGCTACGGCAGTCGGATTAAGCAACACAAACTATAAGCTCGGCGTTGTCGGAATTGAATATAATTATATAGTCGAAAAAGCAGAGCGACCTCAGTTCCAGATTGTCTCATATGAAGCCTATTATAATACTCCTACCGAAATGGAAGTAGAAGGCAACATTGAAAACGGTGCGGTAACGTTCTCGTTGGACGAGGCAAGTCAGGCATACGCAACTGTAGACCCTGTAACGGGCGAGCTTACTATTAGCAAGTTCTCTAAGACCGTTGATACATACGTTACATTGATAGCGGTTGCGGCAGAGACGGTAAACTATAAAGAATCTACTGCAATCAAGCAAATTCTCTGCGTTCCCGGCGAGCTTAAGACCACCATTACCACTGAAGAGATGATTTACGGCGAAACGATAACTCTTGCGCTCGAAAATTATAACTCAAGTGAAATGGGCAACATTACTTGGTCAATATCTAACGGCGACGACGGCGGCAGAGCAAGTATGTCCGGCGACAAAATAACCGCAATAAACGTAGGTACGATTAACGTTATTGCACAGGTTGCGGCGTCAAACTTCTATAAGGCTTCGACCATAAAGGGTACCATAACCATCAAGCGCAGACCTATTACGGTAGATTGGGGCGATTCGCTGTCAGTTGAATATACGGGCTCACCTCAAACTCTTGCGGCTCCTTCTTACGAAGGCGTGCTTACGAACGATGAGGCTATGTTTAGGCTCAACGTCTATAAAGCAGGTTACGCAGGTTGGGAAACGGCAAAAGTCGCACCCACTTGGACGGATGCGGGCAAGTACGACGTAGGCTTAGTGCCTTCTAACAACAATTACGAGTTGGCTAACTCAGACGATTGCTTCCGTATATTTGAAATTAGGAAAGCAACGCTTAACTTAAGGTTCACTTCCGATACGGCTTATTACGATAAGCCTTTCTATCCCGAGGTTGAAGGCAACGTCAGCGGCGGTCTGCTAACGATAAGCCTTATGGGTTACTCGGAAGAATTTAAGTCAGAAGGCACATACAAATACGATGCTACAAATAAACTCTATACGGCTTGGGCACTCGGCACATTTACATTCAAGGCGCAGGTTGCGGCAACGGCTAACTATGAATCCGCATCGCTTATAGGAACGTATACCATAGTAGAATCTGAAATGCCTTTAATGGTAGAGCCTGTGGCTTTCACTTACGGTGATAGCAAAGTACAGCTCACGGCGTACTACTACGAACCTAGCGGCTTGAAGGTTGACGTAACCGATAAAGTTACGTTCGAGCTTCTTGAAGGTGATGACATTGCGGACTTAGCTCCCGAAAACGGTCAGTACCTTGTAAACGCTAACGGTGTAGGTAAGATTAAGATTAAGGCTTATACGAGCGAACAGATAGGCAATTACCTTCCTACAGAGATTGAAGTAGAAATCGAAATCTTGCCTAAGATTCTCGGGTCAGATGATGACTACGGCGACTCGGGTGGCGGCTCGGGCGGTGAGTCCGGAGGCTCGGGCGGTGAATCTGGCGGTTCAGGCGGTGAGTCCGGCGGTTCAGGCGGTGAGTCCGGCGGCTCGGGCGGTGAATCCGGCGGTTCAGGCGGTGAATCCGGCGGTTCAGGCGGTGAATCCGGCGGTTCAGGCGGCTCTGGTAGCGGCTCGGGGACAAGCAACCCTGTAATACAGTGGAACTATGCGGATAAATATATCTATAACGGCGAGATACAGATGCCTACGGCGACGCTCTTGGGCGGCACTATCGGCGACGATGTCTGCGCAATTGCAAGTATAGAAACGTATGCGGAAGACGGCGTAACTAAGGTTGACGCAATCAACGTAGGAACTTATATAGTTAAAGCGACGTTAGATAATCCTAATTACGTTTTAAGTTCAAGCTCTTACGGCAAGTTTACAATCGAGCCTTTGGCTGTAGTGCTCACATGGTCGAATACGCAGTTCGTCTATAACGCAACCGAACAGGCGCCTACGGCAACCGTATCCAACCTTATCGGCGGAGATGAATGTACGGTAACCGTACTCGGCACTAAGAATGCAGGCGACAACCTTAATGCGGTAGCTATGCAGTTGGATAATCCCAACTACACTTTGGTTGGTGGCGAAAATCTTACGACGATATTCTTCATCGACCCTTACGAAATTACCGTAGAATGGGGCGAGACCGAGCTCGTATATACGGGCTTTGCACAAAAGCCTACGGCAATGGCAGTTGGTTTGTTTGCAGGCGATAGCTGTACGGTAATGGTTTCGGGCGACCAAATAAACGTTAACGACCCCGAAGAACCTTATCTTGCAACGGCAATTGGTCTTACAAACAGCAACTATACGCTCGGCGATAAAGCACCTGCAACGCAATTTAATATTATCGCTGCGGAGATTACGCTTTCGTTTAAGCAGACGACGGTCGTATACGGCTCGCCGTTCACGCTTGAAGTTACCGGCAATCTTAGCGGCGCAAAAGTTACGTTCACCTTAGGCGACGGCGCAGAAAAAGCAACGCTTGGTACGGGCAACTGGTTCACGCCCGTAGACATCGGTCCGGTAACGGTTACTGCAAGCGTTCCGGCAACGGGTAACTACAATGCGGCGGAAGTAACGCAGGTAATAACGATAACTCCTCTTCCCGTAAAGATTCTTTGGTCAGACCTTGAGTTTACTTACGACGGAGAAGAGCATAACGCAACTGCGGCCGTTGATAATGCAGTAAACGGCGACTTGATTAACTTGACGTTATCGTCAGCTCAAATTAACGCAGGCTATTATATGGTTCAAGTGATTGGGCTTGACAATAACAAGTACACTTTAGACGGCGGAGAAAACGTTTCGGTCGGCTTCACTATCAAGAAGCGCTTAGTAACGGTAGAATGGAGCAACCTTGAATTTACCTATAGCGGTGTAGAGCAGATGCCTACGGCAACGCTCGGAAACCTCATAGGTGAAGATGTGTGTACGGCTATAGTAAGGGGTGCGGTAGAAGCGGCTAACAGACATCTTGCCGAAATCTTATCGCTCTCCAATCCTAACTACACGGTAGAAGGTTCCGACGACGCAACGGTAAGATTCAATATTAAGCCTAAGCTTGTTATGCTTGAGTGGAGCAATACGACGCTCACATACGACGGAACTGAGCAGAAACCTACCGCAAAGGCTATCAATCTGTACGGTAATGATAGTTGTAGCGTAACCGTTTCGGGTGCACAGATTAACGTCGGTACCTATACGGCAACGGCAACGGGCTTAAGCAATTCCAACTATACGTTGATATTCGACGAAGCCGAAGTGGCAGCAGAAGACAGACCTGAAATCGATAAAGAATTCGAAATCGTAAAGGCGGATATAATGATTGCCGTTACGACTACGGAAGTGGTATTCGGTTCACAGATAACCTTGTCACTCGTATCAAATCCCGAAAACGGCGAAGTTACTTACGTTGCTGAAGACGGTACGGGTTCAGCAGAAATAACCAACCAGAACTTAAAGGGTACTAAGGCTGGTACTGTAAACGTAACTGTAACGGTTGCCGATACGGATAACTACAACGGCGCTACGGATACGTTCATAGTTACCGTCCGCAAGTTGGCGGTGGTGATAGATTGGGCTCAAGAATCCGAGTTTATCTATAACGGCACGGTTCAGACGCCTACGCCTACTATTGCTAACTTAGTTGAAGGCACGACGTGTAACATTACTGAAGTCAATGGCGAATCTGATGCGGGCAATAGTAGGATTGCAAAAGTATTAGCTATCGACAACGACAACTACACTCTTGACGGCGGCACGAACGTAATTAAGACCTATGTAATCCAACCTCGTCTCGTAACGGCTATAGTTTGGGATGAAAATAGGGAATATCCTTACAACGGCGAGCGTCAAGGTCCTAAGGCTACGGCTGAAGGCATATTAGACGACGATGAGTGCGAAGTTATCGTCTCCGGTTACAAGATTAACTCGGGTGAATACACTGCGGAAATTACAGGACTGAGCAACTCAAACTACTCGTTGGACGGTATAAGCAATCTCACAGCCGACTTTACGATTCTCGTTTCTAAACCTACGATAACTATTACGACTAATGAAGTCGTACTTGGTACACGCGAACAGATTAAAATTTCCGGTAACGTGGGCGGAGGCGACGTAACGTACGAACTTATAGACGGCTCGGATTACGGCGAACTTTCGGGCGATACGCTCTACGGTAAGAGACTCGGTACTGTAACTATTAGGGTCAGCGTAGGCGCAACGGCTAATACCGCCGCCGCAACCGTTGAAGGCGATATCAAAATTATTAAGGGATATGCGCCTTTGAGCTTGGTTAAGACGGTAGTAACTTACGGTTCAAATCTCACGCTTGTAGCAGACGATGACAGTGGCAATCTTCGTGATGATGAAGGCAATTACTTGTTCGGCGACGTAACCTATACCATAGAACCTAGGTTCGACGGAAGGGTTGCAACTATCGTAGAAGGTAATATCCTTAAGCCTTTGTCAGCCGGTGAGTTAATTCTTAAAATGAGCGTTGAAGAGAACGATTACTTCGAGGCAACCGAAGTGCTTATCCCTATAACCATCAAAGCTCGTGTGGTAACACTTCTCTGGACTATAGGCGAATACACCTATAACACTCTGGAACAGTCTCCCACGGTATCAGTAACCAACCTTGTCGGTGACGACGAGTGCTTAGTTACGGTTTCGACGGGCAAGTATGTAGGTGATTACACTTCTCGAGCTATAGCGCTTTCTAATAGTAACTATACGCTTGAAAAGGCAACGAATACCGAAGCGGCGTTCAGTATTAAACCTTGCTTAATCACCCTCGATTGGGGCGATATGGAGCTCGAGTATAACGGCGAGGAGCAGATACCCGACGTAACGCTTGTCGGCTTGTACGAAAACGACGATTGCGATGTCAATCTCGAAGTGCTTGAAGGCGAACATTACAAGGTAGGCAACTATACGCTCAAGACGAACGGTTTAACTAACTCTAACTACTATTTAGATAGCGATATACAGCTTTCATTCTCGATAGTTCGTGCGGATATCAATCCTAAGCTCAGTCCTACTACCGTAACGTATAGTACGAGCGAAGAACTTAGCGTTTTAGGTAACTTCGACGATGCGCCTTATACGATGGAAGTGCTCAAGCACGAAAGCGTTGGCGCAGGTACGTTAGAGCTTGTGAAAGGAGTGTATGTCTTTACTGCAACCAGGACGGGCGTGGTAAAGATTCAGCTCGAAATCGAAGAGACTGATAACTGTAACGCATATTCAGGCGTAATAGAAATCGAAGTAATTAAGGCGGAAAGGGAGGTCGACCTAATAACCGTTGAAGGCGTATACGGCGAAGACCTTACGCTTGAAATCAGCGGCAACGAAGACGACCCCGGCACCGTTAAGTACATAGTTGCGGATTCGGAAATGGCGTCTGTCGAAGGCAACGTGCTCACACCTAAGCATGCAGGAACGGTTACGGTTACCATAATCGTAAGCGAGACTTCAAACTATAAGGATGAAATCCGCACGGTTGCTCAGATAACGATAAGCCCGAGAATCGTTGATATTTCTTGGAAGAATACCGAGTTTATCTATAACGGCAGCGAACAGACGCCCGAAGCAGAAGTTTCTAACCTGTTAGACGGCGATGAATGCGGCGTAACCGTTGTAGGAGGCAGGGTCAATGCAGGTACTTACAACGATGCAAGGGTTATCGCTCTGGATAATCCTGACTATACCCTCGTCGGCAGCTTAACGTCCGGTACGATATTCACGATAGGTAAAAAGGATATAGACATTGACTTGTTGACTACGAGGGTCAACATAGGCGTTCCCACTAAGCTTGAAATAAAGGGCAACGACGGCAACGCAACCTTAAGCTATTCGATTGAAAATACGTCTGGTCAAGCAACTATCGACGCTGACGGCGTGATGAATCCCGTATTAATGGGTTCGGTAACGGTTACTGTATCGGTTGCTGAAAGTGAAAACTATCTGGCAGGTTCGGTTACGAAACTCGTCATAATCGATAGAAGCACACTTACGCTTACGATGGAAACTACCACCGTTAAGTATGGCGATAACCTCCTTCTCGAAGTAGAAGGTAACGTTGAAAACAGCCCTATACTGTACTCAGTCATTGACGCTACGGGTTCGGCAAGCATCATAGGCGGCGATACGCTCAAGCCCTTAAGGGCAGGTAAAGTTTTAGTCAGGGTAAACATTGCTGAAACAACTAACTTTGCGGCAACGGAAGCTGAATTCGAAATAACTATAACGCCTTTAGACGTTGAACTCGTTTGGGGTAACTTCGAATTTACTTACGACGGCATCAATAGGTTTGCACCTACGGCTAAAGTTTCTAGCGGGCTTATCAACGGCGAAACGTGTAACGTACTCGTACTCGGCAGTCAGCTTGACGCAGGCGAATACGATACGGCATATGCGGCTTCGCTCGATAATCCTAACTATACGTTAGCAAATGCAAACGTAAGAGCGCCTAAGTTCGTCATCAAAAAGGCTGACCCTATAATCATATTCAAGACGACGGCGGTTACGATTAACGTTCCCACCAAAATTGAAATTGAAGGCAATATGGAATTCGGTTCAATTGATTTCACTATGGGTTCGGTCGGTCCTGAAGTAACGCCTATAGGTGCGGCGACGATAAGCGGCGGCGTATTGACGGGTACAAAACTCGGTTATGTACACGTTATCGCAACTGTAATGCCTACACAGAACTACAACGGCGGCAGCGTTGAGTGCGACATTTTGGTTGAAAAACCCGAAGCACCCGTCGACTTGGAAGTTAGTGAATTGACTTACGGCGATACGATAGAGCTTAACGTAATTATTGATAGCGAAGAAATAGGCGGCTACACCTTGTCAGTCGAAAGGATAGACGGCAACACGGGTAACGCTTCGTTAAGCGATTATATCTTCTTAACGGGTCTTTCTGCAGGTGAAGTTTATGTAGTTATTTCAACAGATGAAACCGATTCCTACAAGGCGACCAACAAGAAGATATTAGTAACGGTTAAGCCGATAGTGGTAATCGTTGATTGGAGCGATACGGAGTTCGACTACGACGGTACGGAAAAGACGCCTACGGCGACGATAACCAACCTAATAGGTGACGACGTTTGCACACCCGTCGTTTCAGGTCAGATTAACGCAGGCGTAGGACTTGTCGCAACGCTCACCGATACGGGCAACCCCAACTACACGGTAGAGGGTTCGGATACGGCGGCAACGACGTTCACTATCTATCCCAGAGTGGTTACGCTTGAATGGGATTTGAGCGAAGTATTAACCTATAACGGCTTAGAACAGGCGCCCAAAGCAACCGTCACTAATCTCGTCGACGGCGAAAGCGTAGAAGTTACCGTAAGCGGCGGAATAAACGCAGGCACGAACACGGCGACGGCAACGGCTTTGGATAACGCCAACTACACGTTAGAAGGCGCAGACATCACCACCGAATACGTCATTAAGCAGTATGAAGTATATATTGCTTGGGGTGAATTAACTCTCGTATATAACGGTAGCGTTCAAGTTCCTGAAGCGACGGCAATAGGTACGCTAAACGGCGATATCGTAAAGGCGACTGTAATTGGCGATGGTAAAGATGTAAAGAATACTGCGTACATTGCGCAGATATCTACTCTTAACAACAAGAACTACAAGGCGAAAGGTCCCGATGAAAATGCGCCTACAGACGCATCGGCAGGTCCCGTAGCGGGCAACCTGATGACGGATTACTGCATAACTGCGGCGAAGATAACTTTCTTGTCGGCACAGTATGAAGTAACCTACAACGGCTCTCCTCAGAACCCTGTAATTGAAATTGATTACCTCAACGCAACGGATAAACTTACTTGGGCATTCGAAGGCGGCAATAAGACTGATGTCGGCGAATACGAAGTTAAGCTTAAGATTACGGGCGGCGACGGCGAATCGACCAACAATTACTATCTTGCCGAAGAAGACGCAACGAAGACGTTCAAAATCCTTCCTAAGACGGTAAAAATCAAGGTAACGACGATTGATAAGTCGGCTGAATACACCGGTTCTGCCGTAAGTATTTCCGATTGGTACACTCTCAACTGTGACGAGTTTGTTGGCGCAGAAAAAGGATTGACTGTATTAGAAGTATTTGCAGTGAACACCTTACAGCTTACGCCTCAGTACGAGGTGGACGGCAACTTGACTCAATCGGTCGGCTTGCGAGGCACTTACAAGATTGTGCCCGTTCTTCCCGGCGAAGGCAGCTTAGCGGGTAGCGCAAACTACGTTGCGGAATTAGTTGTCGATGAAGATAACTACGGTATGCTGACGATATCGGGCGGCGACGCACTCAAACTTGCAGAAGGTTCAACGTTTGAATTCCTTTATTTGGAAGAAAAGGGTGGAACGTTTAATGAAATGTATCGTAGAACATATACGGCAATGGGCTTTGTACACGGCAAGGACGATACCGATTTTGAAAAAGTCGTGCTCGGAAATATTGCTACGCGTACGTCGGTAGGTGATTTGTTGAACAACCTTGATGTTGACCAGCTTGATTATATCCGAGTTTACAGCAATAAGGACGTATTAATCTACGACTGTGGTAAACCTGCGGAAGGTATTTCGGAAGCTGATTTGTACAATCAGTATCTCTATTCAGTAGGTACGGGTTGGCGTATTCTCTACGGTAAAGAAGAGGATATGGCGGACGTCGTATATATCTCAGTCCTTGGCGACCTTAACGGCGACGGCACGATTACCACGGCTGATATTACGGCAATAGGCAAGTATATCAAAGGCGTTGATGAATTTAATGAAATTGAGAGAAAGTTTGCTGGCTTAATAACTAATCTCGGTTATATCAATGCTATCGACATCTCGTCGCTAAGTATGATAATCAAGCAACAAGATAGTTCTTCGGATTACTTCTAATTTATAAAAAAACATATATCCGATAGGTGCATATTGTTAAGAGCAATCTTGACAATATGTGCCGTCGGGTGTATAATATGTTAAAATAAGTCAAGTATTGTAAATTTATTTCATTAAAAGGCAAAATAAACAAATAATTACAAGGCGAGCTCGCCTTCGTTCCGTGTCAAAACACGGAACAGACAAACCCTTAACAAGTAAAAAATAATAAGTTCACTTTAACGGAGGTACTTATGAAAAAAGTTTTCAACAAAACGTTTGCGGCAATAATGCTTGCAATAGTAATGGTGCTTGCACTGTTCAGCGGGTTATTCTTTGTTGGGCATGGCGAAGTGGCTCAAGCTGATGGCGGAGCTATGGACATTAAGTTTGAAACAGACAATAAGGTGTTTTCCAAAGGAAAGAAATTTGACGTTACCGTTACTTTAACTCCTAACATAGTCAACTGTAATTTTAGTGGATTGTCGTTACGTGTTGGTGCGCTAAATCCAGATAAATCGGGATACGATGCGACTATGTGTAGTCAATTGACGATATCGTCCCCTATAATTCCTTTAGTTGATAAGCCTGACATTTATGGAGACTGGTCGGATTTATGTCCCATTAATATTAACGAGGATTTGGCGTTAGCAGGGTTTGATTCGTCGAGCTCGACTTGGTACAATGGTAGCAGTGCGGGTAATGCGTTATTGTCTGTTTCTTCTACTACAGATTCAGTACCGTATTCAAGTGATAATACGATTCAATTCAAGTTTGCAATTACTATCGGTAGTTCCGTAACTGATAATACGACGTTCACTTTTGGTATTTCAGAGACAAACAACAATCAGATTGGTTATACTAATGCATCTACCAACGCAAAACAGTATTATACTGCGGATAACACGTCGGATATATCGGTCGAGCCCCTTACGTTTACCGTAAGAGAACCTAAAACCGATAACAACTTAAGCACTATTAAAGCAGGTCAAGGCAAGACGGATTCGGAGTTACAAGATGTGACGATAACCGATGGCTCAACTGACCTTGAGATAACCATTAAAGACCCCACTGAGCCTTTTTACATATTACCTACGGCGTCGGATGCTGAAGGTGCGACTATTACAGTAAAGACGAGTGATACCGATACTGGTACGGAAGTTAATTCGGGTGAAAAAATTGAAATCGATATACCTACCGACGGTAAAATCAGCATAATAGTCACGGCTGAAGACGGCACGTCAAAGACGTATACTTTAAACGTAACTTTGGTAGGCGCAACGCTTAGTGCTCTTACCGCAACGTCGGATACTAAAGTTACCGGCGCAACCGAAGGCGTACAGGAAACGTTCGATTCTCAAACGCTTTCTTACACCGTAATAGTGCCGAGCGATGCAACTAAGATGTCGATAACGGCAACTGTTTCAGCAGACAATATCGCTAATAATTACGCTAAAACCAGCTTAACGCTTTCAAAGACGGGTAGCTGTACCGTTCCTTCGACTGCAACTAGCGGCACGGCATTCGACGTAACCGGAATAGCCGATGGCGATACCGTAACAGTTATGACGCTTGCAGATAACGGCGACGGCACAAGGTCTAATACTTCTTATGTAATAAAGTTTGAGATTAAGAGCGTAGATACGGCAATTACTCTTACCGTAGTCGGTAAAACGACGAGTAAGACGTTTACCAACAATGCAGAAAAGGCGACCGAAAAAGCAGTTGACTATTACTACATAATATCAGGCGAAACTAACGCTGCGTCCACAGTAACCGTTGCGTTCCCTACGACGGCAAGCGTAACTTTGAATGACGTAACATATATGGCGTCTAAGGACCTTACCGCAGGTACGCATACTATCGTCGTCACTGCGGAGGCGGGAAATACGAAGACGTACACGTTCATTTTAAAGGCATACACGCCGCTTCAGTTAAAATCGGGCGTTATTGCGGAATTTATGTGTGAAGAAATAACTTCAACGAACGCATATGGTTGGTCATATACAGATAAGGGATTAGAACACGGCAAAGACGACCTTGATTTTGATAGGTACGTTATAGGGCATATAAAAGAAAAAACCAGTGTAAATCAATTCCTTGCCAACTTTGAAACGGATGTCGCTAACAGCTTGAAGCTATATAATACAGACGGAACGCTTATATATAATATGGGCAGTCCTGCAGATGGATACAGCGAATCTGATTTGAATTTAACAAATAAAGGTGTAGGTACAAGCTGGAAGTTAGAATATATAGTAGACGGCGACGTTGAAGAAACGGTTTACCTTTCCGTGTTTGGTGATTTAAACGGTGACGGTATGATAAATACGAGAGATATTACCGAAATAGGTAAGATTATTAATGGCGCTAGTGCAACTATAGCTAATTTTGATGCCTCAAAAGAAGTAAGGCTTGCTGCTTATCTTACTGGCATTAACGCAATGTTTGATGGTAGGCCTGAAATCAATGCACTTGATATTTCCGCTTTAGTTGAACATATTCAAGGTATTAATAACATAGCTTCTTTCTATGATTAATAACATAGCTTCCTTCTATGTTGTAGAATAATTTACAAGTTAATAGTATGCATTGTTCCGTCGGCAAACGTCGACGGAACAATGCAACTGAATTTCTATCTTGAAAATAGAGAGGATATTCACTTATGGATAAATCAAAAAAAATATTAGCGGTGGTAGTAACCGTCGTTATGGCGTTATTGCTAACCGCTATGGTTTTGTTACTTTGCTTATTGCCGAATAAAGACAATAATAATACGGCGGGTTCAGACGACGATACCACTCAAACGCCCGGCGATTCTTCGGATACTAATGACGGCGTATCGGGTGCGGATAGCTCCGACACAACGGGCAATCCGTCCGATACACAAAACACTGTCGGAGATTATACTTATAACACGCCATCTGCAATAACGCTCGCTTCTGATAAAACCGAGCTTGCCCCCGGCGATAAATTCACTGTATCTATCGAAATAGCAACCAACCGTACTGAAATGTATTGGCAGGGAATATCACTCGTAATAGGACCTATGTTGGATGTTACTACCGTATCGCCAGAGATTGCTTCTAATTTTGAGCTTGATGAAGAAGAGCCCTATACTCTTTCCGATTTTATCGCTGCTGACTGGATTAATAATTCCGGTGACAGGTTTGATAGTGCTTACAGCGGTTTTTTAATTAGTCTTTCATCGTCTGGCACAAAAACTCCTGCAACCGAAAAAATTAAAATAACCTTAAATTTTAAAGTTAAGGAAACTGCAACGGAAGTTGATAATTTTTTGTTTGGCGTTGCTAATATAGGAATAAATATGATAGGTTACGTTTCGGAAGATAACAAAACTAAAATGTTCGACATAGCCACTGGGGATTCAGTAAACAAAACGAATGGCGCAAATAACGTAACGGAAAAAGAAAAAGGTATTACTACTCAAAAGCTCACTATGAGTATTAAAGCCAAATAAAACTAAAGCTTTCAAATTATTTATAGTGTCGTTTAGAAACGGTATTATAGCAAGGAAAAACGTATGAACAAATCTGTTAAAAAAATTGCATTATCACTATTGCTTGCCTTAGTAGCAATAGTGTTATGCTTTTTGGGTAGTAATATTTTTAAAACAAAGAACGAAATAGTCGCAGAGGCTGCGTCGGCGTCGGTCACCGATATTAAAATAGAGGCTGATACCGACCAGGTTGACCCAGGCGGTACGATTACGTTTACGGTTACGATAACTTCTGGACAGAGTTCCGATATGCACTGGTCATCGATTAATTTAGTTTTCAGTGCTCTTGACAGTGGTACCGGGGCACCTTCTACAACTACGAATGCTGATTTTTCGTTAGATACAACGTATACTCCAACCTACTCAAAGGCTGGTTCAGGTTACGGTTCAAATATTACAAAAGTAAATGCGTTGGGTAAATTGACTTATTCTTACGCTAATACTACGAGTTACATAAGTACGTCGGATGATATTTATAAACTTGGTTTTAATTTTGGTGTTGGTGAAAATGGCGGTACTAATTTATTAGGGGCTGATGAGCCAATAGTGCTTTCATATAGACTTAGCGTATCATCTACTGCATCAAACGGCGTTCTCAATTTTGGCGTTTCAAAGTACAATTCTAATATGGTTGCCTATGATAACGCAGATTGGACTAATGAAGTTTTACACGAGGCTGATACTTCAGCTATAAACTGCAACTCTCTTTCGATAAGAATAGGTAAAGCAAGTACCGACGCAACTTTAAAGAGCTTGTCTGTCGGTGCAAGTTCGGCGTCAACGGCAGTTACGATTGCCGACAATATGACCTATGCCAACGCAGACACGGGCACGAGCTTTAAATTTAAAGCTGCTGTAAACGATAGTACTGCGTCAATGAAATATTGCGTAGGCACGGGCACGCCCACCACGGCGCTTTCAAACGACACGGAAACATCTATAACCTTAGATAGCAGTGGCGAAACGACGGTAAAAATTCTCGTCACCGCAGAAGACGCTACGACAACAAAAACTTATACTCTCGTCATAAAGAGTTCGTATGCCCGCCTATCAAACTTGGCGGTAACTATTAACCGACCTGCGTCGGCAGATACCGTTTCGGGCATGGGGTTGCAAAGTACGTTTGATAAGGACACGACGAGTTATACTGTTAAAGTGCCTAGCGACAATACTTCAGTCGACA
>JBJFAF010000064.1:0-16972 GCA_051887755.1 Candidatus Coproplasma sp. | reverse complement strand
TTTTCCATAAAAACCCAAAATTCGACTTAAAGTGTACTTATCCGACAGGGCGTAAACGCTATAATTTCTATTACGATGCAAATCTATATAGAGTTTGCCATAATCGAAAATTTTTGTATGGACTTTACCTTGCTTTCGACAGCAAAGGCGGCGGTCAAAAACTCCGCAGGTTATATCCGCATAGCCGTTGCCTCCGCCGTAGGTGCGGCGTTTGCGGTGTGCTTTCCTCTCATTCCTATTTCAGGGGTATGGGCGGTAGTCGTCAAGGTTGGGTCGGGCTTCTTGCTTGCGGCGATTGCAGGCAAGTTTCAAAGCTTTAAAGGCTATTTAAAGTTCGCCCTTGCGTTTACTGCCGCAACGTTTATAAGCGGAGGGGCGTTGATTGCGGTGTTCACCTTAACGGGCGTATCGTACACTGACGGCGGCGGATATATCCTCTCTTCCGTACCCGTCGGTATGCCGTTATTCGCCGTCGTGTGCGTGCTTATCGCCGTTAAAAAGTTTGCTGCAAAGAGGGCGTCGGTCAAGGTTGTGGAGGCTAAATGTAAAATCTATTTAAACGGCAAAACCGCCGTATGCAGTGCGTTTTACGACAGCGGCAATAAGGTATATTCAGGCGGCGTTCCCGTATGCGTTGCGCCGAGGCACATAGCCTTACAGCTTTGCGACTTAACGAGCATAAAAACCTTTGCGCCTATACATACTGTTGCGGGTGAGGGGAAATTGCCGATATTTACCGCCGATAAAATCGAAATAGACGACGGCAAAGAAATTAAGGTTATAAGCAGCGTTTTAATAGGGGTGTCGCTGCGGCATATTAACAAAGTAGTATTGCACCCCGACCTTTCGGAGGCTAATTGATGTTTGAAAAGATAAAAAACTTTCTTCGCTCTATTTTGGGGCTTAACACCTTAGACTACATCTGCGGAACCGAGGCGTTGCCTATGCCCCTGTCTTCGGAAGAGGAGAGGGATAAACTTGCGCTTATGGAACAGGGCGACGAGGAGGCAAAGGCACAGCTCGTTGAACACAATCTGCGCCTCGTGGTGTATATCGCCAAGAAGTTCGAGGGCGCAGGAGTGGACGGCGATGACGTCGTGTCCGTGGGGACGATAGGGCTAATTAAGGCAATCGACTCCTTCCGCACGGATAAAAACATCAAGCTTGCAACCTACGCCTCGCGCTGTATCGAAAACGAGATTTTAATGTATTTAAGAAGGGTTTCGCGCTCTAAGCAGGAAGTGTCGTTCGACGAGCCGTTAAACACCGATTGGGAGGGCAACGAACTCCTTTTATCTGACGTAATGGGCACCGATGCAGACGCCGTCTATTCAAGGGTAGAAGGGGGAGTGGAAAGAGAGCTTTTAAAAAAGTCGCTAAACAATCTAAGCCCGAGAGAGCAGAAGATTATGCGTATGAGGTTCGGGCTTGACGGCGGAGAGGAGATGACCCAAAAGGACGTAGCCGACACATTAGGAATATCCCAAAGCTACATATCGAGGTTGGAAAAGAAGATAATCGCCAAGCTTAAAAAGGACATAAGCAAGCAAATATAGACGCCGCCCCATAAAAAACGCCGCCAAGTCAAAATTCCTACCCGAAAACACCGCTCGTCGCCTGACATAACCGCTTTTTTTTCGTACATATGGAGGTAGAATTTATATGTACGACAAAGTTGTTATTTGCGGCGTAGAGACGTCGGGACTTCCTAAGCTTACACAAAAAGAGCAGGAAGAGCTTATGCTTAAGCTCAAGGCGGGCGACGAGGAGGCAAGGGAAAAATTTATCGTCGGCAATATGCGGCTCGTGCTCTCGCTCGTCAAACGTTTTTGGTCTAAAAAAGCCAATGCTGACGACGTGTTTCAGGTCGGGTGCGTGGGGCTTATTAAGGCGATAGACAACTTCGACGTATCTGTCGGGGTAAAGTTTTCAACCTACGCCGTGCCGATGATTTTAGGCGAAATCAAGAGATTTATTCGCGACGGTAACTCACTGCGTGTATCCCGTTCCATACGAGATACCGCTTATAAGGTTTTAAAGGTGAGGGAAAAGCTTGAAGAAAACGACGAGGACGTAACCTACGATAAGATTGCGGCGGAAATGAACGTAGCCGTGTCGGAGGTGGCGTACGCCTTAGACGCAATTTCCGACCCCGTCTCGCTGTACGACCCCGTATACGACAAGCAGGGCGACACGCTACTTCTTATGGACCAGCTTTCCGACCCGAAGAATAACGACGAAACGTGGACGGAAAAAGCAGCCCTTTACGAGGCTTTGTCCCGTCTTAACGAAAGGGAAAAAAACGTGCTGTTTTTGCGCTATTTCGAAGGCAAGACGCAGACCGAAATTTCCCAACGGGTGGGCATTTCACAAGCGCAGGTATCCCGCTTAGAAAAGGCAGCTCTTAAGCGAATACGGGCTGATATGGGCTGACGAACGCATTTTAAACTAAATTAGATAAGCAACTTATAAAAACGCCTTAACGGGCGTTTTTTGTCGCTTTTAAGCTTTATACTTTGTTAAATTTGCAATATTTTTGAGTTTAAAGCCGTTAATTTTCAAATTTACTCTTGACGGATTGCATTTTAGGGGATAATATGTATATGTATAGTATTATGCCCATTTATTTTCAAAGACGGAATAAACGCACATAAAAATTGCGTTAGTTGCGGTATATGTGGGCATTAATCGTCGATTTACCCCGTTATAAGGTCAATTTACGGGTTGCAAAAGAGGAAGAAATATGTTTAAAAATCTTCGAAAAAGCGTAATAGCATTTTTGGTTGCCGTGCCTGCGCTATGCGTCTGCGGGGCGATAACTTCTGCCGCAATTAGCTATACGGACGGCGGAGGAACGGTTGTAGTCGAAGCCGAAAGCGATACCGTCGTGACCGAGTTGGGTGACGTTATAAGAACTTTTGACGGTACAACCTACTACGGACCCGATATATCAAAATACTGGGTCACGAAGATTTTAGACGGCGACGGCGTTGAGTTGGACGACGTGGCTGACGGTGTAACTACCGTGGGTGAATACACTTTCTATTATACCCCTAATACTTATCAAGGCTGTGTTTGGGCGGACGGAAGCGTCGATGAAAAGAGCTACAAGGTCACCATAAATCAGGCAACCCTTTTGTGGAAGTTTATTGATAGAACGACGGTTGTAGACGTTGCAGACGCATACACGGAAGTCAAATATACTGAAAGCCGAACGAATTATATCAGTAAGGTCTACGCCGAGTGTGGCAATCTTTCGTATAATAAATCAACCGATAGTTCGACAAACAGCGTAACGATAATTAAAAACGGCGAAACCACGATAAAGAAAAACGTTATAGACGCAGGCACTTATACCTTTACCGTAGCGGAAGAAGATATAGCAAATTATAAAAACCCGACTTTCACTTTAAAAATTCTGCCTATGGAAATTGATATAGGCAAATCGGTAAATCTAAACTGGACGATTGACGGTGTAGTCAATGAAAGTCTGGCAAACGGCGACGTCTACTGTTATACCTTTAACCGAAGGGGTAGCGACAAAGTAGAATGCGTTTACACGACGCTCAAGCTAAGCAAAGCCCCGTTCAACAACTGGGAAAACTGGACGGAAGACGAGAGTGGCAAGGCGTATTTGATTGAAGGCATAGCGGCTTATAACGAAGATAAGACGACAAAGATTAAGCTCTACCGAGACAGCGGCTCTTTACAATTGTATAACGCAGTTTACAGCGGTGATTGCTCGGCGACGGAATCGGGTAAATACGTTGCAAAGGCGGTCATAACCCCCGTAGATAACTATGCTTTGACCTATACGCCGAGCGATACCCCGAAAAATATGACAATTACGCCGCTTGAAGACGGTGCATACGAAATAACCAAGACTTGGTACATAGCGTATTTCGTCAACGAGTTTCTGTCTCAATCGAGTTATGATTTACAGGCAAAAACCGAATACACCTTCCCGCAAAAGTGGACGTTTGGTACGTTGACTGAGGAAATTACGGCACCCTGTCTTGCCCACGGCGACGAAGTGAGAATGAGCCTGCTTGTGCCCGACTGCTACGCAAACCTCGACAGCGGCAACTTCAACGGCTACGTTTTAGAAAACGCAACCGACCACGAAACCATTCTTGAAATTATAGGTACAGACGTCATCTATAGGGAGGGAATGGAAGAGTGGGAAAGCGGAGAAAAGGATTTAGTTACATTCTCGATAACCCGTGACGACGGCACTACCGTCTGCATAGACGAGCCCCGTTCAAAGCTTTCTTATTATGTAAACAACTTTATGCCCGTAGGTAAATACACGATAACCTTCAAGGCGAAAAACATAAGTATAAACGATAAACACCTCGATTGGTGGAACGGCAATAAGGGCAGTAGCTGCGGAAACGAATACTTTGGTATAACTGTTTCGTACAACTTTGAAGTAACATCGCAAAAACTCAATTATACGGATAATCTCAGTTTCTATAATAAACAAGATAAATCGCCTATAGGGTTAAATTTGAGCTATCTTTCGAACAATCTCGACGCATTCTTTGCGCTTGCGTACGATAGTATTGAATATGACGCAATCACTAAAGACGACGTTTTAGAAAGTCAAACCTATTGGTCAACCGTTGTCGACGCCTTTTACGGCGATAGACTTGAAATTCGTTTTAAATTAAAGGGCGCTGACGATGACAATTATTACTCAAAAGACAACGTAACCGTTTGGAACGACCGTATAAGCAAATATGCGCCGGGAAGTTATTATCTTTACTATACGGTTAATTTGCCGAACTACATATCCGTACCCAAAGAAGAGGACTATGAAAAGTACTATTTCGAGGTTACGGTATATGAAGAAGTAGAACTGCCGTATTTGCTTTTAGATACCTTGCAATATACGGGCGAGTCCCGCACCGTGCAGGTTGCTCAAACTGACCACCGCTATCAAATTGCAGGCAGTACGAGAACGCTCAGGGGCGAATATAAAGTAACGTTTACTTTAAGCAACCCCACGCTTTACCGTTGGAAGGGCGTTGAGGGTGCCGTTTACGAACTTCCTTGGTCAATAGTCGATAAGCCTGTCAACGGCTGGGTGGCAGACGGCGAACTGCATATAGACGATTGGTTCTGGAACTCGTTTGATAGGGAAAATCAACTCATTACGGCAAAACCCGTCAGCGGTGACCCCGTATTCAGCATTTCAACGGATGAAGGCGGTCAAAACCTTATTGAGGGGTTGGAGGAGTTTACTACCGACAAAGCGGGGAACATACCATATTTAGAAGGCACTTATCTCGCCGCATTGCCCGTCGGCGATTACTACCTGTGGGCAAAGATAGCCGAGACGGCAACTCACGCCCCGTATAACTCGACAAGCTACAAATTTACCGTAAAAGCAGCGGAAAACGGCTGGGTAAGCGAGCCTTCGCTAAGCAATTGGAAGTTGGGAGAAACGCCCGATTTGACCGCCGTAAACAGCGCCTCGCCCATATACGGCACGGTTGTATATAAAATCGTTTCAGAGTTTAATCAAGGGCAGATTTACTTCGACAGTGCAAGCGGTTTGAATAAGATTTCCGAAATGCCTGTAGGAAGATATTACCTTGTGGCTACGGTCGAAGGCGATGCGGCTTGCTATAACGGAATAATGTTTAAGCAGTCCGTGTTGGTACTCAGCGAAACGTCGGACGAAAATTGGATAATTCAGCCTCAAATTGCCAACTGGAAACACGGCGAAACGCCTTCCGACCCGATTGCAATGTCGGTGGAGGCGGGCTCTACCATAGAGTTTAGCTATCTTACAAAGAGCGGCAAACCGCTCGAAAGTCAGCCCACGGCAATAGGCGATTATATTCTCGTTGCGGTTGCGTACTCGCAGGACGGGACGGAGCTTGCTCGTTCGCAAGTCACGTTTAAAATAACGGGCGTAGACGGCGCACTGATTGCGTTAATCGTCGTAATGGGCGTATTGCTGTTACTTCTCGGCGGCATAATAATCTTTATCGTTGTTAAGCGTAAGCGCAATAAAGGCGGCGATAACGGCGGCAAAAACGACGGTGACGAGGGCAGCGGCGACGGCGGCGGTACGCCGACTGAAGGCGAAGAAAACGACCGTCACGAAGACGATGAAAAAGACGATACACCCCCGAATATGCCCGAATTAATGCAAAATTCGGAATATAACTCACCTGACCAAACCGAGTATATTTCACCTGACCAAACCGAGCAACAAGTTTTAATTACGCCCATGCCCACCGCAAAAAAGGTGCGTTCTACGGCGCAAAAGGTAAGGTCGCAAGGTGCCAAACCGAGGTCGGCAAACGCAAAGGTAAGGGCTAAAAAGCCCGACGAAGGCAATCAATCGTAACCCAAAATTTTAGCTAAAAAAGATTTAACCGAGCTTGCAAATTCGTTTGCGGGCTCGGTTTTACTTTGCACAAAACGGCACCCCCAAACCGCAAACAGACGAACCTCATATAACCGCTTTTTTACGCAACTGCCCGAACGCCATAAGAAAATTAAAATTTGCTTATGCCTGCTATAAAAAAATATTATAGAGAAATTTTGATAGTTAAAATATACAATTTTTGTGGGTAATTACGGCAATTATGAAAAAATTTGTCAAAAATTTAAATTTTTTTTCACAAAGGGCTTGAAATATTGACTTTGGCACTATATAATAAGGTTGCATAGGTGTACGGGTGTGCCCGTATACACTTTTTGCTGTACCGTCCAATCGGGCGGTTTAGCCTTACGCGCGCACACCTGCAAGCGTGCTATGCGTATGTGCGCAAGTGTATGGCGCAAATGCAAAGGTCAAAAAATTTCGGAATACTGAGTTTGTTTTAAAGTAGGTGAAACTATGAAGAACAAAAAGCTAAATAAAGTCAATCAAGTTACTCAAGTTGATGCAAGGTTCACGCACGGTGAAACTATCCGTGCAGATTTACGCCGTTCCAAACTGTGGAAAGCGGTACTCTCTTGCGTTATGTTCATAATCTTGGCGGCGTCGTCCGTCTTAGGATTTGTCGGTTTAGGCGGCAAGTCCCCTTTTAACGATAGCTCAATCGACTCTTCGAACGAAGTTGCATACGCAGAAGATATGACTATCTATTACAACACAAATACTGTTGATACCACTTATCCTGCTAAGACTGTGCAATATACTGAAACACCTTTGGCTGCGGCGTGGAGGACTGCTGTCAATAACAGTGGTACGTTTACGCTTACAAGCGACTGGATTGCTACCCCTAAAGCAGGTGACGAAAGCAGTGTATTACGCGATTTTAAGTATAACACCACTAATTGCTCTAATTATTTTGACGCTACTTTCAGAACGGAATTCGGCAGAGACTGGGAAGAAGTTGACCTTGATGGCGATAGCACCACTTTAGAGAAACGATTTGTTCAGGTGACTAATTCCGACCAAGCTAACGCCTATAACGCTGCGTTCTATAATTCTTATACCATGAACTCAAATAATGATAAGTATGGTGTAGCTAGCAACCAATCAGGCGCGTTGTTCGTGCCTAAGGGCAAGAAGGTCACAATCAATTTAAACGGACATAAAATCGACCGTAACCTTACGACTTCCCCCGTAACCTTTGATGATGACACTTGTGCAATTACCGAAGGCGGTCTCGGAAAGAGCATGGCACAGGGCTACGTTATAAGGGTAGAAGGCGAACTTACGATAACGGGTATGGGTGCCATCACCGGCGGGTGGAGCACGAGTAACGCTTCTGCAATATACGTTACGAACGGCGGCAAACTCACTATAGAAGGCGAAGTGGACTTTTCCGGCAACTACAGTGATTCGACTTCCAATGCGAATATCGGTTCGCCTATATACGTTGACGGCGGTTCCGCAAATTATTCGTCCGTTACCATTGACGGTTCCAAAACTACCGACGGGCTTAATATTACGGGTAGTTGTCGATATGACAAGGGTGAAAACGGTTCGTATACAGCTAAGGCAAGCGTAACACCCAAGTATAATTACAAAGACATGTCCGGTACCTTGCATTATTGGCCAGACACCGCTGCCAACAATTATTATCTTAATACTTGTTTGGTGCAGACGTCGAGCTACGTAAATCTTAATCTGACCAAATGTAACATTACGGATAACTATGGTACTTACGGCGCAATAAACGCAGGTTCGTATTGCAACCTTGTGCTTAAAGACGTAAAGTTTACCAACAACTACGGTTCTACTTCTTCCGGTTTATATATGGGCGATTACGGTACGCTGTCGCTTTCTAACGTAACGATTAGCGGTAATAGTGGTGGTAACCCCATATTTGTTCAGGATTATAATACCGTTACGATTTCAAATTGCGAAATAAAGGATAGTAGTGTTGGTAACGGCGCAATATACTGCAGAAACTATAACGATGTAAGGCTTGACGAAGTTGATATTACGGGCAACACTGGTACTGGTATATATCTTAGTAGTTTAAATACTTTAAAACTTACGAATTGCTCAATCGTTAATAACAACGGTACCTATGGTGTATACGCAGGTGTGTGTGGTGACGTAACGATTGATACGGTAAATATAACCAACAACTACGGCAGTAACACGGGCGGTATGTCTTTATGCTGTGGCAAAGTTGACGGTGATGCTACCGTCTCGCTCACAAACGTTAAAATCAACTATAACACGTCAAATTCTTGCGGTGGATTTTATGTAAGCGGTGCTTCAAATTTAACTACTACCGTTGACTTTGGCGAGGGGTGCGAAATTACAAACAACACGTCAAGCGGCGGCGTAGGCGGCGTTTCCGTCAATAGTTACGCAACCTTTAATTACACGACGGGTACCATATGCGATAATACAGGTGGTTCGGTCGGCGGTATTAGTGTGAACACTAATAGTACGTTGAATATGGCTAACGTCGACTTGACTAACTGTAAAGGAACAACAACTGCAACTAACAACAATTCTGGTTATTGCTACGTTGGTGCTGTTTACGTAAATACCGGCTCTACATTTAACCTTACCAACGGCAAGATAACTGGTTGCTACGGTAACATAGGCGCCGTATCTGTTTACAATTCAAGTACCTTTAATTTCAACTCGGGTGAAATCACTGATAACGAGACTATTACTACTAGTTTTTGTAAGTACTATATTGGCGCTGTTTGTGTGGAAAAGAATTCTACCTTTAATATGGGTACGACCGATACCGAAGTGTTGGAAACCGCCAAGTGCAAAATTAGTAATCATATCGGTTCTATCGGCGCGGTGTCCATTAGGGAAACAAGTACATTTAATTTTATCTCTGGTACTATAAGCAACAATAAGAGTGCGTACACTTCTGCGTCGGCAGAATACGTCGGCGGCGTTTATCTGGGGGCTGATTGTACCTTTAATATGGGTGAGTACGATACTGCAGAATCGGAAGACGACAACTGCCTTATAAGCAATAACTCCGGTCCCGTCGGCGCCGTGAGTATATATAATGGTATTGCTTTCAATTTCTACGGCGGCACTATTTTCAACAATAAGAGTACCGTAAATACCGATGCGGTAACTAACGTCGGCGGTATTTGCGTATATATAAGTGGAATCAGTTCTTATAGATATTATTTCGTGATGAATATGTCGGGCAATGCCTTGGTTTCGTTCAATCAAGGTATAATCGGCGGCATTAGCCTTTATAGGGCAAATAGTTATGGCTCTATAACTTTTAATATGAGCAGCGGCAGAATAACTACGAATACTTCTACGGTAGCGGATAATAATTATTGGACGTATTCGGCAGGCGGTATATACGCTTATTCTTCTACGATAAATATGACGGGCGGCGAGATTTCTGATAACGTCGGTTTGGTAGGCGGTGTGCGTTGCCACTCTACGCCGTTTACGATGGACGGCGGTAAAATCTACCGCAACCGTAGCAACTATTCATATTTTTCTAGTTCTTCTACCTATATTGTCAGTGTAGCAGGCGTTTATAACGATAACACTTTCACTATGAACGGCGGTGAAATCAGCTATAACTACGCCAAAACCAACGACGGGTCGCCTATGGAATACGGCAACGGCGGTGTGGTAAGTAGAGGTACGGTCTATATGAACGGCGGTACTATTGCAAACAACGTCGGCTTGGGTACTAAGCGCGGTACGGGCGGCTTAGCTACCTTCGAAACCTCAGGCAATTTCCATCTTTACGGCGGCACGATAACCAACAATATCGGTTATATTTCCGGCGGTATACATAAGCCTTATAATTCATCTTATCATTTATATGTCAAAGGTGCCCCCGTAGTTAAAAATAACTACTATGTCGATGAAACTTTATACGATAACGTAGGTACAGCAACCAAATATCCCAACGATATAGACTTGTACTGCGGCAGACTATACCCTAATTATGAAAATCGCCCTGCTATCGCTGATAGAAATAATATTATAGATGTAAATGGAATTCTATACGATGAAAATACGGGCGATAATGCGGATTTGTACGTCGTAAAATACACCGATAACTACGCACAAGACGCTACTTCCTGTTTTACTAAAGGTTACGGCACTTATAATACTCGTTATTCGGCAAGCACCTATTTCCACCCTTCGCAATCCGATTTATTTATAACGCGCGATTGGTCTTGTAACGGTATTGCGGAAGCTTCGTTTGAAAGTTATTGCGACGCCCAAAACTGGGCAGATGCGGTAAGGAACAGTAGCACGTCTGCCTCTAAGATTATAACTCTCTACCATAACTGGACTGCAACCTATTCTTCGTATGCTAACATCCAACGTTGCTTTAGGTCTATGTATTACGACGATACGGTGGGCTTTTCAAACGGTGCGTTGTACGTTCCTTCAGGGAGGTACGTTGAATTAGATTTGAACGGTTTTACCATAGACCGTGACTTACAAGAGTCGTTAAATAATAATGCCGGCTACGTTATATATAATTTAGGTTTATTAGAAGTATCCGATTCAAGTACAAGCGGTAGCGGCAAGATTACCGGCGGTTACAATACTCATGCCAATGCAGCCAACCATACTGCTAGCGCTAATATAAACATTACGAATGGTTGCGGCGGCGGTATTTATAATGGTAAAAATGCTGATTTCACCCTTTGGAGCGGAAATATTACGGGCAACGTCGCTAACTTCGGCGCCGGTATATTTAATTATAATGGTACAGTAAATATCTACGGCGGTAAGATAACCAATAACCGTGCAGTGGGCGTTACCGAAGAAGCTACCGAATTGTCTGGCTACGGCGGCGGTATATTTAATTGTACTTATAATGGTACTAGTAATACTGGTAACTCTGCGGCCCTTAGTATGCAGGGCGGCACGATTTCCGGCAACTCTGCAAAGCGAGGCGGCGGTGTAGGCGTTTACTCGTACTCCGAGACATACGGTCAAAATAATAAGACGAAATTAACGCATACAGCGGCAATCGTCGATAATTCGGCAACCATCTCCGGCGGCGGTATCGACATTTTCTTGATTAATGCGTACTTTGGTATGGGCGGACACCCTACGGTGGAAAATAACAACGTAAACGGTAAGGACGATGATATTCACCTGCCTTCTACGACTATTTCCGGCACGTCGAACATGGATAACGGTTTAATTACAATCGTCTCGCCTTTAGACGGCGATAAGTCCAAAAAGTACGGCGTCTATAGGGATATAGGCTATACATTCACCGTTGGTTTCAAAGCCAAAAACCCTTCCGATTCCCCTGCAGATTACTTCGAAGCGCAGAGGGATGGATTCTATGTGTCTACAGATGCTGACGGTAATGGTCAGCTTATATCTAATCACGGTTACGATAACTGGTTCAGTGCGGTTACTATGTCTAAAATCTTTGGGGCAAAGAAGTATACCGTAACTCTTACAGAAAACTGGACTGCGGTCGATAACGGCACTACCAATTTCTCGTCTTCTCTTTACGGCAACGCAAGCGTGGATACGAGTACGTCTACTGCTAATCCTTATTACTACGGTGCTATGAACGTGCCCGATGGCACGAGCATTATTCTCGACCTTAACGGTTATACCATCGATAGGGGCTTAGCAAGTGGCGTAGGCGGTACTAAGTACGGCTATGTAATTGCTATGCAAGGCGGTACTCTGTCCATAAGGGATAATTCGGAAGGCGGCAACGGTAAGATTAGCGGCGGTTGGGTTGAAAGCACTGAAGCGAAATTATTGGGCGGCGGCATAACTTTGTTTAACACCGCCAGCCGTTTGGATATAAGGGGCGGCTCGATAACGGGCAACAAGGCTTCCGTCGTTAGTGGAACTACGCCTTATGGTGTAGGTGGTATTGCGCTTCAAAATGCAGGCGCACAGATTACTATGCTTGGCGGCTCTATAAAGAATAACGTCGGCTCGTTTGCGGGCGGTATTGCCTTCAACACACTAAAAGAAAACACCTTTAAGTTGGGCGGCAGCGCACAGGTTTACGGCAACACTAAGGGCGACAGAAACACCGCTTTCGGCGATGGCGAACCCAACGACGTATTTAACGATAAAGCTACTTCGGGTACTACGCTTAGCGAAATAAAGGACACGAAAAACTATAAAATAACCATAATTCAAAAGTTTACCGACGAGGCGCATATCTGCATTTGCCGTCCCGACGTAAATAACGTTACGTTGGCTGAAACGAACGGTAACGTGTTCACATACAGCTATGCTCAGTACAACGTAGATGCAAGCGGCAACGTAATCGACCCTACGAAGTACTTCTTCCCGTCAGACAAAAATCAGTCTCATATTAAGACTTATGCGCCTCAAACGGGTGATAACGCAGGCGCAGTTGAAGTAACTATTTGGAACGTCGACTTAGAGATGAACTGGTCGAACGCAATCGCACAGAATATAAGCGCAACTAGCACTTCGCCTATAACTGTTAAGCTTGAACACGACTGGATAGCAGACGATAAGGGCTCGTTCGGTACGGGTACCGGTTTCTCGTCTAACGGCGGTCTTTTAATGAACCAAAGTAACGTTATACTCGACTTGAACGGCTATACGATAGATAGGCGTTTGTTCAGCTTGAACAAAAAGCTTGCGAACGGCTGCGTAATAAGCATGACGGGTAGTTGCCGTCTTGAAATTATAGACAGTTCTGCGGAAAAGACCGGCAAAATTATGGGTGGTAATTCTTCTACCGTAGGTCAGGCGGGCGGCATTGACGTTTCTAATTCAGGCGCATACCTAACCATAAACGGCGGTACAATAACGTGCAATAGCGGCTATGACGGCGGCGTTGCGACGTATGTTGAGTCCACTTTTAAGACGACAAATTACTTTGCAATGGGCGGTTCTGCGCTCGTAACGGGCAATACGGACTTCGACGGCAGTCCTATGAACATTAACCTTCGTGCAAAGTATAATCAGTATATCCTATTGCTCTCAGCTCTTACTAAGGGCGGCAGGGACGGCGAAAAGAGCGGTGTTTATAAGGAAAGCTCTTCCGACTTTACGCTTAATTTTGAAGTTTATCACTCCGGCGAATCCCCTGTTGATTACTTCGTTGCAGACTCCGGCGACAACTATGTAATAGAGTCGCCTACGGGTGAAGCTGCTCTCTATACGATGGACAACTACAGCAATTGGCTGTTTGCCGTTAACGAGAGTATTGCAACGGGCTACGAAAGAACGGTTATGCTCGTTTCCAACTGGACGGCAGACGAAGGTATGTTTGGTAAGTCCACGTCAGACAACGTTGCATTCTTTAACGGCGGCGCACTTAAAGTTCCTAGCGGTGCGAAGATTATCCTTGATTTAAACGGATACACGCTTGATAGAAATCTTGAAATTTCAGATACATACGGTTTCGTTATCCATGTAATCGGCAAGTTGACTGTAAGGGATACTTACGAAGGAAAAGACAGATACGGTAGAATTACAGGCGGAAATAACACTTACAATACTACTGCTTACGCTTACTGCGGCGGCGGTATCGACGTCAACAATAGCGCCAATCTCTATTTAGAAGGAGGCGTTATAGAAGGTAACTCTTCGAATGGTACGGCTGGTTGGTCGACCGGCGGTGTATTCGTCGGCAATAGTAACGCTCACGTCTATATGACGGGCGGTATCATAAGGAATAACAATGGCGAGTTTGCCGGTGGTATATATGTACCTACCGCAAGTTCCGTATATCTCGGCGGCAGTGCTCAGGTCTATAACAACAAGCTTAATACGGGCAGATTAGTTGATATAAGACCTCTCTCTGATTCGATATCTTATAAGATTCAAATTTATTCATCGTTCACGTCAGATGCGGATATAGGCGTTTCTTATAAGGGCAACAACTATTATGCCGACCTTACACAAAACATTTTCACAACTAACTTTAACAATTTAAATCCGGGTGTGGACCCTTCAACGGTATTCCATTATTCGGACCCTTTGGCATACAAAGTTATCTCTCTTCCTTCAGCGAATAACACCGGATTAGAAGCGGCAGTAGAGTGTGTAGATAACGAACAAAACTGGCGTCAGGCTGTTGCTGCAAGTAGTTCAACTGTTAAAAAGACGGTAACGCTCACTCGCAACTGGATAGCGTACGACTCTAATACTTACAAAACCGCATTTGGCGAAGATGCAAGTGCGTATAAAGCAGGTGCAATTTATCTTCCTCAAAATAAGAGCGTTATACTCGATTTAAACGGCTATACTATCGACCGTAACCTTACTTCTTCCGAAGCAAGAACTAACGGTTTGGTATTCCTTGTAAACGGCAACTTAGAAATAACCGACTCGTCAAGCGCACAATCGGGCAAAATAACCGGCGGTAACAGTAGCGATACGGCTGGCGGCATTAAGTTTACGGACGGTGCAAACGGTTCGCTTAAGCTTACCGGCGGTACTATTACGGGCAACGTCGGTACGGTTGGCGGCGTAGAAGTCTGCTGGACAAGCAACGCTGCGGCACCTTTATATATGGGTGGTTCGGCTCTCGTTACGGGAAATAAAGATATCAAGAATCAGGATTCGGATTTATACGGCACGAGTCCCGTTCAGATGATTGAAATCCTCTCGCCTTTGACGGCGGCTGGCAAGACTGGTTTCCAGAGACCTGGCGTCGGCGATTTTACCGTTAACTTCGTCAAGTATATGCGCAGTGCAGACCCTGCCGAGTACTTTACAAGTACCGACCCGATGTACGTTTATAAATATGAAACGGGTGAAGCAGGTCTCTATACCAACGACAACGCAATGAACTGGGAATATGCAATCAAGGCAAGTGTCGCTGGTAATAAAAAGCAGATTATTTTTAAACTCGTCAGCGATTGGACGGCAGAAGATTATAGGTTCGGTACCGACGAAACTTATACTGCTTACACATACAATGGCGAAGGTCAGGGTGCGCTTAACGTGCCTGCTAATGCGGATATCATAGTCGACCTTAATGGTTATACCCTTGACAGGGGGCTAACAAATGCACTTCAAGATGGATATATATTTAGAGTATGCGGTTTCCTTACGGTACGAGATACTTCTAAGGAAGGCAATGGTATAATCACTGGCGGTTTCAACAATTATAACTCGACGTCCGACTACGCAAGACAGTCGTCGGTATTCTGCGTATATGGCGGTGCTAAGCTCAATATAGAAAGTGGTACCATAATGGGTAACCACGCAACGGGTGCGTACAGTTCGGTAATAACAACAAACGCAAACGCACCTATAACTATTACCGGCGGTAAAATAACGGGTAACTACGGCGGCGACCTTACCAGTGATAACGGCGCAGGCGCAATATATGTAAGGCAATCAAATATCGTCAATCTCGGCGGCAGCCCCATAATTTTAGACAACAAGCACAACAGGGGCTACGACTGCGATATTCGTTTTGAAACTACGGGCATATACGTTCAGATTATTGACTCGTTCACGAGTAAGGCAAAAATCGGCGTTGCACCTAGTACTCAGGTTAACAACTGGACAACGACTACGGGCGGCGTACAGTTTACTTATAATTATGCAAGCCACCACGTTGCGGCAGATTATCCCGACCGTTACTTTGTCGGTAGGTGGATGCAGAAACATAGCGTTACGAGAATAACGACAGCTTCCGGTGCAGAAGGTGCATTCTGGTGTACTGAAAACTACACCAACTGGGTCAATGCGGTTGCGGCAAGCTCTATGACTAATCCCATCAAATTCGAGCTATCGGAAGACTGGGTTGCAAACGCTCATAACACCTATACGACGGCTTTCCACCCGACTATTACTTCGACATACTATCTTAACGGCGCTATAAACTTACCCGCAAACAAGAGTATAGTCCTTGATTTAAAGGGATACAAGATTGATAGAAACCTCGTAAACGGCGTTGATAACGGCTACATAATTAACGTTTTGGGCAGATTGGAGATTATAGATTCTTCCAACAAGCATACGGGTCTCATAACGGGTGGTTTTAATACTTTGGACGGCGGCGGTATAGTCGTTAAAAGCGGCGGTACGCTCTGTATAAAGGGCGGCACGATAGCTTATAATAGAAGCCAAACCAACGGTTCGGGTATCTATATTGAAAACGGTGGACATATCGAAATCGGCGACTACGCTCAAGTCAACAACAATATGAATGACGGCGGTGCGTCAAGCAACCTTTACATATACAACACGGCCGAAAAGATTAAGATTGTCAGCGATTTGTATGGTAAAAAACCCATCGGTATAAGCAGAGCTAGCAACGGTTACGTCACTGACGGCTTCTCGGAATATATGTACGGATATTCGCCCCTTGACTATTTCGTATCGGAAAATCCTAATTATTACGGAATAGAGAGCAGCGACGGCGAATTGTTCTTCCTTTCGCCAGATAATCACACTAACTGGCAGTATGCCGTTCAAGCAAGTCAAGATACGGGCAAAACGCAGACCGTCCGCCTTACGAATGATTGGTTTGCGAGTGAAAGTAGCGATTATACGACCGCATTCGGAACGGGTGTCGGCTACTCTTACGGTGCGCTCTAT